>JAJDJN010000226.1 GCA_030267245.1 Desulfovibrio sp. OttesenSCG-928-A18 | reverse complement strand
TTGTAGACGGGCTTTGCCCGCCGTTGAGCAAGCATTTCAAAGGTAAACGGCTCTATTATCCCCTGGTGGGGGGCTCCGGGGTCAAAGCGCACCGGACAGTTTTTTGTATTTTTCCATTAATTCCGCAGCGGCTTTTTCGGCCCGGGCCATGAGCTCTTCGGCCTGATCCGGGAAAGTTCTGGCCAGGGCGGTAAAGCGCACTTCGTTACGCAAAAAGTCGCGCAGGGGCAGCGCCGGTTCCTTGGAATCAAGGATGAAGGGGTTCTCCCCCGCTTCCTTGCGGCGCGGGTCATAGCGGAACAGGTGCCAGTAGCCGGACTTGACCGCAAGGGCGGCCTCCTCCTGTGCATAGGCCATGCCCGACACAATGCCGTGGGCGATGCAGGGGGCGTAGGCGATAATCAGCGAGGGGCCCTTGAAGGACTCGGCCTCGCGCAGAACCCTTATCAACTGGGCCTGGTCCGCGCCCATGGCCACCTGGGCCACATACACAGTACCCGACTGCGCCGCCAGAAGACCGAGGTTTTTCTTGGCCACCTTTTTGCCCGAAGCCGCGAACTGCGCCACAGCGCCGAGCGGCGTCGCCTTGGAAGACTGGCCGCCGGTATTGGAATATACCTCGGTATCCACCACCAGGATGTTCACATCCTCGCCCGAAGCCAGCACGTGATCAAGGCCGCCGTACCCGATATCATAGGCCCAGCCGTCACCGCCGTACATCCACATGGATTTGCGGCTCAGGTGCTCCTTGTTGGCCGCCAGTTCCCGCGCTTCCGGCCTTGCGGCTTCGGAAGAAGCGGCCAGGGCGCCGAGCAGGGCCGCGCTGCGTTCCATGGTCCCTTCAGACTCGTCATAGCCGGCCAGCCAGTCGGCAAGGGCCTGCTTCAGGGCCGCATCTTCGCTGCTTTCGTGCAGCTTCACGGCGCAAAGGCGCAGGCGATCGCGCTGCTGGCGCATGGCAAGGCACATGCCCAGGGAAAACTCGGCGTTGTTCTCAAAAAGCGAGTTGGAAAAGGCCGGGCCGAAGCCCTTGCTGTTCACCGTATAGGGAACGTTGGGGCAGGCCGCGCCCCAGGCCTGGGTGCAGCCTGTGGCGTTGGCGATGATCATGCGCTCGCCGAAAAGCTGGGTCATGAGCTTCATGTACGGCGTTTCGCCGCAGCCAGCACAGGCGCCGGAAAACTCCAGCAAAGGCTGCTCGAACTGGCTGCCTTTGACCGTGAACTTGTCCAGGGGGTTGGGCCGGGGCGGCAGGCTGAGGACATAGTCCCAATTGCGCATCTGTCCGCGCTGCCCGGCAAGGGACTGCATGACCAGGGCCTTTTCCTTGGCCGGGCAGACCTGTACGCAGCAGCCGCAGCCCGTGCAGTCCAAAGGATCGACCTGAATGCGGAAGAAAAGCCCGGCAAGACGCTTGCCTCCGGCTTCGATCAGTTCAAAACCTTCGGGCGCGGCCCCGGCCTGGGCCGCATCCAGCAAAAAGGGCCTGATACAGGCGTGAGGGCAGACATAGGAACACTGGTTGCACTGGATGCAGTTGTCCGGCAGCCACTGCGGCACGTTCACGGCAATGCCGCGCTTTTCAAAACGCGAGCTGCCCAGGGGGACGCTGCCGTCCGCGTTGCAGGCAAAAACGCTCACGGGCAGGCTGTCGCCCTTGAGGGCGTTGACGGGCTCAAGCACGGTCCTGATGTAGCGGGCAAGGGCGTCGCCGCCGTCCGCCGCGCCGGCATTGGGCGCGGGGCAGGCCTTGCCTTTGACCGGCGCGGACGCCGGGGGCTGGATCAACGCCCAGGCTGCGGGCACGGAAAACTCGCGCACAGCGGCCACGCCCTGATCCACGGCGGCGAAATTCATGTCCAGAACCTTCTGGCCCTTGGCCTTGTAGGTCTTGGCAATGGCCTCCTTCATCAGGCGCACGGCATCGTCCAGGGGCAGCACCCGCGACAGTTTGAAAAAGGCGGCCTGCAATACCGTATTAGTACGGTTGCCGAGCCCTATTTCATGCGCGATGCGGGTGGCGTCGATCACATACAAACGGACGCCCTTTTCCGCAATGGCCTTTTTGGCGCTGTCCGGAAGCTCCCGCTCCAGCTCTTCCGGGCTCCAGGGACAGTTCAGCAAAAATACGCCGCCCGGTTTTATGTCGGAGACAATATCGTACTTGCCGATAAAACTCGGGTTGTGGCAGGCCACGAAGTCCGCGCTGCTCACCAGATAGGATGACAAAATGGGCCTTGGCCCGAAACGCAGGTGGGATTTGGTGATCCCGCCGGACTTTTTGGTGTCGTACTCAAAATAGGCCTGGGCGTAGAGTTCGCTGTTGTCGCCGATGATCTTGATCGAGTTTTTGTTCGCGCCCACGGTGCCGTCCGAGCCAAGCCCCCAGAACTTGCAGCGGATGCTGTCCGGGTCTCCGGTATCCAGGGTGCAATCCGCCTCGGCCAGCGGCAGGGAGCGAAAGCTGACATCATCTTCGATGCCAACGGTAAAGTGGTTCCGGGGCGCGGCGTCGGAGGCGGCAAGGCCCGGGCCGCCACCCATGTTGTTGAACACGGCCAGGATCTGGCCCGGGGTCACATCCTTGGAAGACAGGCCGTAGCGCCCGGCATAAAGCTCGGCGCCGTGGCCCATTTCACGCAGGGCCGCGCACACGTCCTGATACAGGGGGTCGCCCACGGCCCCGGCCTCCTTGGTGCGATCGAGCACGGTGATCCGGCGGACCGACGCAGGCAGCGCGCTGGCAAAATGGGCAACGGAAAAGGGCCGGTACAAAGATACTTGCACGAAGCCGACCTTGCCGCCCGAGGCGTTGCAATAATCCACCACCTCGCGCAGGGTGCCGGAAACCGAGCCCATGGCCACGACCACGCGCTCCGCGTCCGGCGCGCCGTAATAGTTGAACAGGCTGTAAGGCCTGCCGGTAAGGGCGCTGATGCGTTCCATATACCCGGCCACGATGTCCGGCAGGCGGTCGTAATAGGGGTTGCAGGCTTCGCGGGCCTGGAAAAAGACATCCGGGTTCTGCACTGTGGAGCGCTGCACCGGGCGTTCGGGGTTGAGGGAATTCTTGCGAAAGGCCTCGAGAGCTTCGCGGTTCAGCAGGGACTCCAGGCGTTCATAAGGCATGACTTCTATCTTCTGCAACTCGTGGGAGCTTCTGAAGCCGTCGAAAAAGTGCAAAAATGGCACACGCCCTTCAACAGCCGCCAGGTGAGCGACGCCGGCCAGGTCCATGATCTCCTGCACGCTGCCGGTGCAGAGCATGGCAAAGCCGGTCTGACGGCAGCTCATGACATCGGAGTGATCCCCGAAAATGGAAAAGGCGTGGGTGCCAACGGTGCGCGCGCTTACGTGCAGCACACAGGGCAAAAGCTGTCCGGCCATGCGGTACATGGCGGGAACCATGAGCAGCAGCCCCTGGGAAGCGGTATATGAAGTCGCAAGGGCGCCGGTTTCCAGGGCGCCGTGCAAGGCGCCAGCCGCCCCGTGCTCGGACTGCATCTCGACCAGCCGCACCGGCTGCCCGAAAAGGTTGAGGCGCCCCTGCGCCGACCAGACATCAACCTGCTCGGCCATGGGCGATGAGGGGGTAATGGGATAAATGGCCGCGACTTCAGTAAAGGCGTAAGAGATATGGGCAGCCGCCTGGTTGCCGTCCAGTGTCTGCATGGTGCTCATGGGCGATGGTCCTTAATAAGGGTTGTGGAAGCAGCGATTACCTGAAAATTGCATGAGCTGCCGGAGCT
>JAJDJN010000225.1 GCA_030267245.1 Desulfovibrio sp. OttesenSCG-928-A18 | reverse complement strand
GGGATTCAGCCGCCCCTCTCCAGCCGGAGCCAGAGCCGGACGAAAGGGCGCGCCAGGATCGGGAAATGGCGGAAGACGCCGCGAGCGATACGGTGATCGTATTGCCAGACAGCGCCCTGCTCATGCCCGTTCTGCACCATCTGCCCGATGTGGATATCAATATTTCCATGGGCTACGCCCTGTCGCGTTCGCCTTTGTTCCGCCTGCTTGATACCCTGCTCCGTCTGCAGGAGAACAAACGCGGCAAGGCTTATTACTGGCGGGACCTGATCGACTTCGTCCGGCATCCCTACATAATGATGCTGCTGCCCCTGGCCGGGGACGAGTGCGGGGCCGGGGACGGCAAGGAGGGCGAGGAGCGGGACAGAGCCCCCCTGCGCCGGGAACTGCACCGGCTGGAACAGGCCCTGCGCGAGCAGGGACGCGCCTATGCGGACCCGGCAGCCCTGCTTCTCGAAACTTACAGCCTGCTGCCGGAAGACGAACTGCCCCCGCGCCCGGTGCTCGAACTGCTAGAACGCGTCCTGCGCGTGTTTCTTGCCGCCTTTGCCGGCCTGCAAAGCCCGCGCGAGGCCGGGCTGGCCCTGGCTGGAGTGGCGGCTTTGCTGCTGGACCACGGCAGGCATCTGTGGGAACGCTTTCCCATTGATGCCGAGTGCCTGTACCGTCTGCGCCAGTCCCTGGTGCCCGAACTCACGGAATCGCGCCTGGCCGGGGAACGATTCAGCCCTGGGAGCCTGTTCGCCATCCTGCGTTCCCTGATGCAGGCCGAGCGCGTGCCCTTTGACGCAAGCCCGCTGGTGGGGCTGCAGGTCATGGGTATGCTTGAAACGCGTCTTTTGAGCTTTCGCCGGGTCTGCATCGTGGACGCGGTGGACGATGCGCTGCCCGGAGCCCCGGTCGGAGATCCGCTGCTGCCGGAATCCCTGCGCCCAGAACTTGGCTTGCCGCCCCTGCACAGCCGGGAGCAGACCGCCGCTTATTCATTCTTCCGTCTGCTGGCGGGCGCTCGGGACATTGCCCTGCTCTGGCGCGAGGGCGGCGGCGAAGGGGTGCAGGAACAAAAAAGGCAGAAAAGCCGTTTTGTGGAAGAATTGCTCTGGCAGGAGGAAAAAAAGCTCGGCCAGGTGCTGGATACTGCCGGCGCGTCAAATACTCCGGGGCCCTTGCGCGTTCTTGGCAGCGGCATCGAGCCCGTGAGACGCAGAGCGCGCGGCATCCGCATGGGTCCGGAGCAGCGGGCCCTGTTGCGGCGGCTTCTGGCCCGCCCCGTGTCCGCCTCGCTCCTGGACGCCTATCTGCGCTGCCCGGTGCAATTTTACCATGAGCGGGTTGCGGCGCTTATGCCAGCAAGCGGCATACGCGAGGGCGAAGACCCCCTGGCCGTGGGCAATCTTTTGCACCGCGTGCTGCATGAATGCTACGGCCCGCACCTGGGCAGTCCCCTGCCGGGGGGAAGCGAACTGTCCGCCCTCATGCGTGAAGAGCTCCTAGCCGCTTTTCGCAGTCATCCCGATTACCTCGCCCTTGGCGCCAAGCTGCCTGCCGACGCTTTTGCCACCTTGCGCCTGGCAGGCGAAAAGCGTTTGACAGACTTTCTCGCGGCCCAGCCTCCGGCCACGGTCATCGGTCTGGAAAGTTCCCTTGCGCAAACTTTTCAGGCCGGGGATCTGCTTTGCACCCTGTACGGAAAAGCGGACCGCATAGATCTGCGCCAGCTTTTTTCCGGCCAGACTGAAGGCGGCGGGCAAAAAAGCCCGGCCGAGCGGTCTTTGTCCGCCGGCGTCCCGCTCCGGGCCGGGGGGGAGCTTGTCATAGTGGATTACAAAAGCGGCAGCCCGCCGTATCATTCCCCGGAGCTGTGGGATGATGCCGCCCTGTGGGCCGCCCTGCGCGACTGGACGCCGGATGCGGCCGCAGCGCCCGGACGGGACGCCCCGTCTTTTCGGACCGGAGCGGAAGATCCGGACGAAGAGGCCCCGGCTTCGGCCCATGGCGCAAGGCGGCCGCCGGCCCTTGATGAGGCCCCGGACCCGCTCTTGCAGGCCGTTTACAAGCGGCTGGAAAGCGTGCAACTGCCATTGTACCTGCTCCTTCTGAAACAGCAGCTTGCAGTTGACCCGGACGGCGCGGCGGCAGAGGGCGGAGCCGTGCCGGGGTTTTCAGCCGGCAAGGACGCCGGTGGCATGGCCCTGTCGGCTTATGCTCCCGGTCCGGGCGGAACCCTTGACCTTAACGCCTGCTGGGTCGCCCTTGCTTCGGACGGAAAGGAACTGCCCTTGTTTGGCGAGGAACTGCCCCGGGAAAAACGTGCCGGCATACTGGAAGATCAGGTTCCGGAGCTGCTGCGCTTTTTGCTGCGGCATATGCTTGGCAGCCCGGAATATAAATGCAAGCCGGGAGTATATTGTGACTGGTGTTCCTGCGTTAAATTATGTACAGTGGCGGGGTAAGCCAGTACGCTGTAACACTTAAAAATGCCTATAGAACAGCTTACTGGTCGCCTGGCTGCCAAGCCCGGCGCGCCGCGATACGCGGCATGGTACTGGTTGCGGCTGTACCAAAAGCAGCTTTGTACCCGTAGCGGGGCTTTTCGCCCCGATTCAAGCCCGGCGTTTCTCCAACGGCCTTGTCCACATGCATCTTTTCCCTTTGCAAGGAGTTTCCGATGGCCTTTCCTTCATTAAAAATTGGCGATCTTGTTGCAAAAACTCCAATCATACAAGGCGGCATGGGCGTGGGCATATCCCTGCACCGCCTGGCGTCCGCTGTTGCGGCCGAAGGGGGCGTCGGCGTCATTGCCGGCGCCATGATCGGCATGCGCGAGCGCGATGTGGCCAAGAACCCGGCGGAAGCGAACAGCCGCGCCCTGAGCAAGGAGATCGGCAAGGCCCGCCAGCTTACGGACGGCCTTATCGGCGTGAACATCATGGTGGCTCTTACGGATTTTGTATCCATGGTGCGCACGGCCATCACCGAGCGGGCGGACATCATCTTTTCCGGCGCCGGCCTGCCCATGGAACTGCCCAGGATCCTCCGCCAGATGTGCGAGGAGAAAAAAGAGGAATTTCGCACCAAGCTGGTGCCCATCATCTCCTCGGCCAGGGCGGCGAACATCCTGTGCAAAAAGTGGCTCTCTCGCGCCGACTATCTGCCGGACGCCTTTGTGGTGGAAGGGCCCAAGGCCGGGGGGCACCTCGGCTACAAGGCTGAAGAACTCGACTCTTCAGAGCATGCTCTGGAAACGGTGCTTCCTGAAGTTCTGGAAGCGGTCAAGCCGTTCGAGGACGCCCACGGCAGGCGGATTCCGGTTATTGCCGCCGGCGGCATATATTCCGGCGAAGACATCCACCGGTATCTGGAAATGGGCGCCTCCGGGGTGCAGATGGGCACCCGTTTTGTGGCCACCGAGGAGTGCGACGCCGACATCCGTTTCAAGCAGGCTTATGTAGACGCAAAAGAAGAGGACATCGCCATCATTAAAAGTCCCGTGGGCATGCCCGGGCGGGCTCTGAAAGGACGCTTTATCGAAGCTCTGGAGCAGGGCAAACGCAATTTCCGCTGCCTTTTTCACTGCATCAGCACCTGTAATCCGGAAAAATCGCCCTACTGCATCGCCTCGGCCCTGCTCAACGCCATGAAAGGCAATCTGGACAAGGGCTTCGCTTTCAGCGGAGCCAACGTGTTCCGCATTAACGGCATCACCACGGTCAAAGAGCTCATTTCTTCCCTGCAAAAGGAATTTGATGCCGCCATTTCCAAGTTCAAACGCGTT
>JAJDJN010000224.1 GCA_030267245.1 Desulfovibrio sp. OttesenSCG-928-A18 | reverse complement strand
CGGGCGGCAGTTCCGAGCGCAGAATGCTCTGTTTGGGGCGCGGGCCCGCCTCCCCTGTCACTTCGGTATGGGCTCCTTGCGACGCCGGCCGCAGCAGAACGCGCAAGCATCCTTCCTCTGTCTCTTCGGCAGGGGTCTTGACCGGGTGCAGGCCGGGGATTGTTGCCAGGGCTCTGTATATATGCTCCTCGGCGTCTTCCGGGGCTCCGGCGCCGCATGTGATGTCCAGGCGCAGACAGGGCGGACGCCCGGGCGGAGTGTGCAGCACAGCGCTGTAAGCGCGAAGAAAAGGCAGGGCATAGAGAACCGCGTCAATGACGGTGATATGCAAACAGGCGCCGCCGGGCAGGGGCAGGCACTCGCTCATGCGACCCTGTACTTCCAGTCTGCCCAGGATGGAGCCGCAGGGGCAATCCCCGGCCGGAACGCGCCCGGCATCGCCGGTGCGGTAACGCAGAAGCGGCATGGCCTGCCTGGTTAGGGTGCTGATGACCAACTCCCCGAACTGCCCCGGAGCGACGGGCCTGCCCCGCGCATCCAGAATTTCAAACAGAAGATCCGCTTCGCGCATGTGGCAGCCGGCCAGAAAAGAACATTCCACAGCGCCGCCAAGGCCGGTTTCGGTCAGCCCGTAATGAACAAAAACAGGGCAGGCCAAAGCCCGGGCGATGCCGTTGCGCAGGGAAGCCGTCACAGCGTCGCCGCTCAGCAGTACGCTGCCAAGGCTGCCGCGCAGGGCCGCCGCCCTGGCGTGCCGTGACAGCCGCAGCACCTGGCCCGGAATACCCACAAGACAGCTCGGCCGGATGGCGCACAAGCGCTGCATAAAGCGCTCCTCGGCCGGCGGATCGACCGGGAGCATGCCCAGCACCGTACAGTTGACGCCGAGATCGCGCATGGCGCGCAACAAAAGGTCCCCCACGCTGCCGGGCCGTTCGCCGGACATGAGCAGGACCACATGCTCTTCCCCCGCCCGGGGGCGACCTTTGGGCCACACCATGTACTGCATGCCGTGCCGGAAAAAATCGACCGTGTGCTCCAGGTCGGCGGCAGTGCAGAACACGCGCTTCGCCCCGGATCCGCTGGTGCCGGAACTGGCGATGCTGATCAGGCCGGCCACATCGCCCTGACCGACCGCCAGAAAAGCGCCGGAGTCGGCGGCCAGTTCCTCAGGCCGGGTAAAGGGCAACTGTCCGACAAGCGCCCGTATCGCCCCCTCCGCCGCCTCGCGTTCTTCGTCCGCCAGCCGGAGGCGGTCCGTTCCCGGTATAAACGCCGCTTCGCCGGCATGCGTTCCGCCCTGTGCCCCGCCGACCAAAAAGGCGGCTGGCGCGGCCTGGGTCAGCATGTCCCGCGCCGCTTGCGGCCCGATGTTTTTTTTGTACCAGTGGCTGTTTTCGGCGGCGTGGAGCAGGCTGCGGGCCAGATGTTCCCACTGCCAGAGCCCGAGGGCGGCGCGCAGCTGTTCCCCGTGCCCGGGGACCGGGCGGGAAAAATGGCGGGACAGGCGCCCGGCAAGATGCCGGTCCAGATACAGCGGGTCCGGGGGCGGTGCCGGACTGTGCAGCGCCGTGCCCGCTTCGGCCCCGGAGGGTCTTTTCATCACCAGCCCCTCGGGTGCAGAGCCCGGCCGTCCAGCGCGGTCATGTTCCGGGCGCAAAAGGGGATCAGCCGCAGGGAAGGATCGAATACGTGCACGCAACAGCCTTGCAGGCGTTCAAGATCCACGTTCCAGGCGTCCTGAAAGGCCATGCAGGTGACGCTGAAGCTCCTGTTCCTGGCCTGGGCGATGAAGCTGTCCAGGGCATCGAACGCGCCAGACGGGCCAGATTCCCCCGGCACGCCAGCACCGTCCGCACCGCCCGGGGCGCCTGGCAAATCTGGCGAGTCTCGCGAATCTGGCGAGTCAGGCGAGCCGGGCCCGGCTTTTCGCTCCCGGGCTGCGACGGACGGCCTCGCGCCCGGGTCTGAATCCGGCCCCTGCCAGCTGCGCAGGATGGTATCAATGGCCCTGCGCAGCCCCTGATCCTCGGCTCCGGTCGCCTCTTTTTCCCGGCTGCAACAGTCATCCGCCGGCGCGGACGGACAGCAGGGGCCGCTTTGCCCTTCCCCCGCGCGCAGGGGGCGCAAGCTTCCGGAAGGACTTATGCTGTAGCGGCAGTGAAAGGAACAGCGCTCATGCTCGCAGCCAGGCGGCGTGGCGTGTTCCGGACGCATAAGGCCATCGCTTTGTTCACATATTTTTTGCAATACTTCCGGCAGGGTGAGGCTGCGGGATTGCCCCGCCTTTCCCGCAAGCATATTCCGGCCCGCAGCGGTCATGGGCTGCAGATGCACTCCGCGTACCGTGGGCGCATGGCGCAGGGCCAGGCGCAGAATGTTGCCCAGATCCCGGTCATTGACGCCGGCCGCCACAGTGGGCACTAGGACCACGCTGAGCCCGGCCTCTTTGCAGCGCTCAATGGCCCGGAGTTTTTTTTGCAGCAGCGCCCGGCCGCGCAGGCTGATGAAAATGGCGTCATCCGTGCCGTCAAACTGCAAAAAAACCCAGGACAGTCCCGCGGCGGCCAGGGCTTCGGCAAAGCCGGCCCTGTCCGCCAGCAAAAGGCCGTTGGTATTCAGTTGCACAGCGGGGAACAGTTCGCGCCCCGCCCGGATCAGGGCGGGCAGCTCCGGGTGCAGGGTGGGTTCACCGCCTGAAATCTGCAAAACCACCTCACCGGCATGTGCACGAATCCAGCGCAGTTGCTCCAGCAGAGTTTCCAGGGGGGTGAAGGCCTCCGGCTCCCCTAGACTCCTGGCCGCCACGGCCGGCGCCGCGCAAGGCGTCGCTCCGGCATCCCGGCCCCGTTCCGCATCCCGGCCCCGCCCCGCATCCAGGCCCATGCCGGGGCCAGGTACGGCGCTGGTATCGGGCAGCTCCTCCCGGCTTTTGCCGGCATCGGCAAAACACACCGGGCAGTGCAAATTGCAGTGCCGCGTGATTTCAAAAAGCACAGTGCAGGCATGCTGTTTATGCTCCGGGCAGCGCCCGCAATCGTGGGGGCAGCCTTTGTTGCCGCCCGTCTCCCGCCGCACCGATATGGCCGGAGCTTTGGCCCTGCGCCAGTCTTTCAAAGCGGGTGCGCCTTTCCAGATCAGCCCGGAAAAAGGCCCGTGCTCGGGGCAGACGCGCCGGATATACGTTTCACCGTCCGCTGTGCTCACCAGGGAAGCGGGAAGGGCGCGCAAACAGACCGGGCACAGGCTTTTGCTGTGCGAGAGCAGTTCCTCCCCCGGCTCCAGGCCGCCTTTGCTCATGGCAGTTCCCGTCCCTGGGCCGGGTCAATGCCGCTTTCCAGGAGCAGGCTGACGGCCTTGCTCCAGGTTCGCGCCACCAGGTCGCCGCAGCGCATGGCGTCCATGCCCCGACAGTCGGCAGCGCTCTCGGGGCCGCAACCGAGTATGGCGTCGCAAGTGATGGCGCCGCCGGCGCAAAGGTCTTCCTGAAACCATTCCACAAGCTGGTTCATGATCAGGGGCGCTTCGGGCAGCGGTTCTTCCGCGTCCTCCCCCTTGCCGGTGTGCAGACCGATCAGGCATACGCCGCCGGACAGGGCGCCGCAAATTTCTCCGCTGGCGCCAACGCCCTGGGCCAGCCCGGCCATGGCCCGCACCAGGTCGTGGTTCTCCCGGCCCATAAGGCGCAAGCCGCCGATCATGACCATCTGGGCACAACTGTAACCCTTGCTGCCAAGTTCCAAAACGAGCAATTGCGCGTCGTCCATGATTTTTTCCTCCATCGCTGGCCGGAGCCGCTAC
>JAJDJN010000222.1 GCA_030267245.1 Desulfovibrio sp. OttesenSCG-928-A18 | reverse complement strand
GCGGTCGAGGAATATGGCGATGATCACGATACCGATACCCGCCTCAAAGCCCATGCCCACGTTCAGGCGCTGGATGGCCGTCCAGACTTCGCCCCCGAGGCCGCGCGCGCCGATCATGGCGGCGACCACGACCATGGACAGGGCGAGCATTACGGTCTGGTTTATGCCGGCCAGGATGGTGGGCGCTGCCAGGGGCAGTTCGAGTTTGCACAGGCGCTGCCAGCGTGTGGCTCCAAAGGCTTCGGCGCATTCCACCAGTTCTTCCGGCACTTGCCTGATGCCGAGGCAGGTCATGCGGATGGCCGGTGGCAGGGCGAAGACGAGGGTTGCAAAGACGGCCGCCACCTTGCCCAGACCGAAGAGGGGAATGGTGGGTATGAGGTAGACAAAGGACGGCATGGTCTGCATGAGGTCGAGCACCGGGGTGATGGCGCGCTCCGCGCCTCTGCTGATGCCCGCCAGGATGCCCAGGGGCACGCCGATGAGCACGGCGAGCAGCGTGGCCATGATGACCATGGCCAGGGTGGTCATGGCCGCCGGCCAGAGGCGCATGCTCCAGATAAGGGTGAAGCCGACGGCGGCGAACAGGGCCAGGCCCCATTTGCGCGAGGCCAGACGCGCGAGCAGCGCGAACGCGATGATGCTCACGGGCACGGGCACGGTCATGAGCAGGCTTTCAAGGCTCGAGATGCCGCTTTCGACCACCGCGCCCATGGCCCTGGTGGCCGGGGCCGCAAGCTCCACAAAAAGATCGAGAAAATCCGCAATCCAGTCTCCCAGAGGAATGCGGGGGATGGTGATGTCGCTGAGCGAAGCCATGGTTATGCGTCCTCTCTGGGGCTTTTGGGGGCCGGTTGCGGCTCTTGCGCCGCCTGCTGTTCCGCGTTGCCTTCTTCCTGGGCGCTCAGGGCTTCCAGAAGCAGGCCGCGCACAATGACGCCCTGCAGCCTGTTGCGCTCGTCCACAACAGGGAGCGGGTAGGGGATGTTCGCCACAATGGGGATGATGTCCGTGAGCGGCGTATCCGCGCCGGTGCTGGTTATCTCGGTGTTCATGACCAGGGAGAGGTCGCGTTTGCCCTCGTTTTTGAGCCGGGTCACGTCATCTTCATGGATGACCCCGAGCAGGGTGTGAAAAGCGTCGACCACAAACAGCGAGGAGAGCCCGTGCTGGTGGATTTTGCGCAGGGCCGTAAGCGGTCCGTCAAGGCCGAGCACGGCCACGGCCGAGGGCGCGACCATGGCGGAACCGGCCGTGAGCACCCTTCCTCTGTCGGCGTAGCGCACGAAGCCGGCCACATAGTCGTCGGCCGGGTTCGAAAGGATGTCTTCGGCCGTGCCTTCCTGCACGATGTTGCCGTCGCGCAGCAGGATGATGCGGTCGCCAAGGGTCAGAGCCTCGTCCAGGTCGTGGCTGATGAAGATGATGGTCTTATGCAGGTCGTGATGCAGCCGGAGCAGTTCGCTTTGCATTTCGCGCCTGGTCAGGGGATCAAGGGCGCTGAAGGCCTCGTCCATGAGCAGGATTTCCGGGTCAAGGGCCAGGGCCCGGGCCAGGCCGACACGCTGCTTCATGCCGCCGGAAAGGTTGTGGGGCATGGAATTCTCCCAGCCGGACAGCCCCACGCGGGACAGGGCCTCGCGCGCTCTTTCCTCACGCCGGGCCACGGGCAGACGCATGAGCTCAAGGCCGTAGGCCGCGTTGCGCAGGACCGAATAATGCGGCAACAGGGCGAAATGCTGGAACACCATCCCGAACTTCCGCTGCCGGAACAGGCGCAGATCCCGGGTGGACAGCTCCTTGATATCCTGCCCGTCAATAAGGGTGGAGCCGGCCGTGGGCTCGATCAGACGGTTGATGCAGCGCAGCAGCGTTGACTTGCCCGAGCCGGAAAGACCCATGATCACAAGCAGTTCGCCCTGTTCCACAGAAAAACTGACCTTGTTCACGGCCACCAGGTGTTTTGTTTTGGCAAAGATGCTTTCGCGCGATTCTCCGGCCTCAAGCAGGGGCAGGACCGAGGCCGGACGTTTGCCGAATATTTTGGTGAGACTCTGTACCGCTATTTTTGTCATGCGTACCATCCGGACTTTGCCCCTTGCCGGGCCTGAAGCCAGCAAACAACGCCGCACCGCTTCCGGCGTCGCGCGCGGGCAGAGCCCGATGCGGGCAAAGGGCGGGTCGGGGGTAAAGGAAAGAAGGCGCCGATGTTATAATGGCGCTTTCCCTGTGTGTTAAATACTTTTTGTCAATGTTCTCAAAACTGTACCGTGATTATCCAGTGTTGTCAATGCGATGAGTGTGGAATTGCGATGAGTATGGAATACTTCCCTGTGACCGCCAGGGCTTTGCTGTGGGCGCGATCCGTGTTGCGTCCGGATGCAATCCGGGTATACTCGCTCAACGCGGATGCAAGGACGGAAGCAAGTGAAATACGGACTGGACGACAGGCCGGGAGCGTTGCCGCTCCTGCTCTATGGGGCGCAGTGGTGGGTGGTGACCCTGCCCTGTGTGCTGATTATGGGGCTTATCGTGGCCCGGCTGCACATCGGCGATGCGGCCGGACAGATTTTTTACATGCAGAAGCTCTTTGCCCTGACCGGGGTGATGACCGTGGTTCAGGCGCTCTTCGGGCACCGGCTGCCCCTGGTGGTGGGCCCGGCCTCCACCCTGCTGGTCGGGATCATGGCCGCCGCCGCTGTGACCGGCCCGGCGGCCGATTTCGCGACCAGCTCTGTGGCCGGTCCAGCCGCCGATCCTGCCGGGCCGGCGGCCCCTTGCGCGGGGCTGAACTCCATATACAGCGCCATCGCCATCGGCGGGGCCGTGCTGGCCCTGGTCTCGGCCTCGGGACTGCTCGCGCGTCTGCGCGTGTTCTTCACCAGCCGCATTGTGGCCGTAATTCTGGTCCTGATCGCCTTTACGCTCACGCCCACCATCCTCAAGCTCATCTTCGCGGACCCTTCCTTTGCCGGCCTCAGCGCGAACCCGGCCGAAAAGGCCGGGGCGGCCCATCTGCTCTTTGCCCTCGGCCTTGTCTTTGTCCTGGTCCTGTGCAACGCCGCCCTGCCCGGCTTCTGGAAGTCGCTGACCGTGATCCTCGGCCTTGCCGGAGGCAGCGTCGTCTACAGCCTGCTTTTTGACGCCGTTGGCGCCGCCCCGCTTGCTTCGCCCGGTTCGGATGCGGGCGCGGAGCTTTCCGGTCACTTTCCGATATTCATCACCGCTTTTGAGCCGCATGCGGGTATGGTGGTCTCTTTTTTGTTCTGTTTTCTGGCCCTGGCAATCAACGAACTGGGCTCCATCGAGTCCATCGGGCGGATGCTCGGGGCCGGGGATATGCAAGGACGCATCCGCCGTGGTTCGGCGCTGCAGGGGGCGGGCAACGTCGCGGCCGGCTCCCTCGGGCTGATCGGAACCGTGGATTTTTCCATGAGCGCAGGGCTGATCGCGGCTACGGGCTGTGCCTCGCGCTTCACCCTTGTGCCCGCCGGGCTCGGGATCATTATCTGCGCCTTCGTGCCCGGCGCGGTGGAGTTTTTGTCGCGTATTCCGGCGCCGGTCATGGGCGCGCTCATGCTCTATCTCATGGCCTCGCAACTGGCCGGCGGCCTTGGCATGCTGGTGGCGGAGCGGGGAGTGAGCGACTTTGGCAGCGGACTGATCGTGGGCCTGCCCTTGATGATCGGGCTTGTTATTTCCTTTGCCCCCCAAGGGGCTTTCGACGCCCTGCCCGATGTGCTGCATCCCATCGCGGCCAATGGTTTCGTCATGGGCGCCCTGGCCGTGATCCTGCTGGAGCATGTGAT
>JAJDJN010000221.1 GCA_030267245.1 Desulfovibrio sp. OttesenSCG-928-A18 | reverse complement strand
CGCCGGGGCCGCGTTCCATTGAAAGTATTCCGCCACGGCACAGATAATAATGATGACCAGAAGGGCGGGCAAGAGATTGGACAGGCGGATTTTTTTGATCTCCAGCAGGTTGATGCCGATGCCCAAAATCATGATTCCACCCGTTGCCGTCAACTCCGCGCGCATGAAGGCCGTCAGACAGGGGCGCAGCACTTCCGCGAACAAGGTGATGCTGCCCTGATAAATCAGGACGGGCAGGGCCGCGAACATGACCCCGGAGCCGTAGGCCGCGCCAAAGGCGATGGCCGCGAAAAAGTCCAGCATGGACTTGGTGAGCACAATGGTCCGTGTGCCCTCCAGCCCCTCCTGCAAGGGGCCGACAATGGCCATGGCCCCGATGCAGAAGAGCAGCGAGGCGGCCACAAAACCCTCGGTAAAGCGGGCGTTGCCCGATTTCATGGCCCGCTTGACCGCTTCGCCGCCCCTGGTGATGGCGTCCTCCAGGCGGATGAGCTCGCCAATGATCGCGCCGGCAAGGATGCTGGCCACCATGTACAAGGGGTTGGTGGTCTGAAAGGTCATCTGCATGCCATGGACAAGGTGCAGAGCCCGAGCCCCTGGAATACGATAAGGCGCACCCGCTCGGGCATCCGGTTGCCCAGCAGCATGCCGATGCAGGCGCCGACAACAACCACCCCGGCGTTGATGGCCGAACCAATGGGAAGAACCATGCGGACTCCTTATCCAGAGAGCTTTATTTGCTTTGCGCCCCATCAAGCGCCTTGCAAACATAAGCGGTAAATCAAGCCCGACCGGCGCGCGGGCGTGACATCACAAATCACCGCTGGCGCCGGCCTTGACAAATTGCGGTCTAGGGGGCCACGCCCCCTGGCGGGGTTCCAAGGGGCAGAGCCCCTTGGCGTCGCAAGCATATAATTGGTGTAACACCCAGGATCACGAGTGAAGAACGCAAAAAAAAACACGGGCGCTCCCAGGGCCGGAGCCGCCCCCGGAAATAACGGCGGCGGGCGCTGCATTCATATTGAGGGCGCGCGCCAGCACAATCTCAAAAACCTGGACCTGGACATCCCCAGGGACAAGCTGGTGGTGGTCTGCGGCCCTTCGGGTTCGGGAAAATCCACACTGGCCTTTGATCTTGTTTATGCCGAGGGCCAGCGCCGCTATGTGGAATCCTTGTCCGCCTATGCCCGCCAGTTTCTGCCCCAGATGGACAAGCCGGATGTGGACAAGATCGAAGGACTTTCTCCGGCCATTTCCCTGGAGCAGCAGACGGCCACGCGCAACCCGCGTTCCACTGTGGGCACTGTGACCGAAGTCTATGACTTTTTGCGCGTGTTCTTTGCCAGGCTCGGCATGATGCACTGCCCCCAGTGCGGCCGTCCCATTGAAGCCAGGAGCACGGACGAAATCATCAGCGACATACTCAGCCTTGGCGACGGTTCGCGCTGCATTGTGCTTGCGCCCCTTGTCCGGCTGCAAAAGGGCACACACCAGGACCGTTTCAAAAAACTTCGCGCCCAGGGCTTTGCCAGGGTACGGGTGAACGGCGAGATCCATCCGCTGGAGTCGCCGCCCGAGTTGGACAAGAACAAGAAGCACAGCATCGAACTGGTGGTGGACCGTCTGGTGCTGCGCGAGGGCATCCGCCCGCGCCTGGCCGATTCCGTCGAACTAGCCCTCAAGTACGGCGACGGCGACCTGATCATGCTGGTTCCGGCTGCGGACGGACAGCCCGAGATGCTTTTTGTGCACAGCACCTCATCCACCTGTTCCGAATGCAAGCTGGGCTTGCCGCCCCTGTCGCCGCAGCTTTTTTCCTTCAACAGCCCGCAGGGGGCCTGCCCGCGTTGTCTGGGGCTTGGCACTGTGGAGTATTTCGAGCCCGCGCTCATTGCGCCGAACAAGGGCCTTTCCCTGGAGAACGGCGCCCTGCTGCCCTGGAAGAATCCACGGGTGCAGGAGCGTTACAGGGCGCAGCTTGCCGCCCTGGCCGGGCGCTTCGGGCTGACCCTTTCCAGCCCCCTGTCCGAGTACAGCCCCGAAGCCTGCGACGCGCTTTTCTACGGCGAAGCCGCGCCCGGCCAGGCCCGTGAGGGCCTGGAAAGCTCCCTGCGCCGCAACTGGATGGGCGGTTCGGTGGAGATGCGCAAAGGGCGCGGAAAAAAGGACAAGACGGCCGATGCCCCGGAGCTCTGGCCCGGGGTGGTGGCGGTGCTGGAAAAGGGCATGCAATACGGCGACGCCTGGCGCGACGAGCTTTCGCGCTACCGCCAGAACATGGCCTGCCCCGAGTGCGGCGGCGCGCGCCTGAATCCGGTGGCCCAGGGCGTGCGCGTGGACGAACTGTCCATTGTGGATTTCTGCAAACTGTCCATAGAGCGCGCCCTGGACTGGATGGCGCAGCGCAGCTTCGGCCCGCGCCAGGCGCCTGTTGCCGAACCGCTGCTCAAGGAGCTGACTCACCGCCTGCGCTTCATGCTCAGCGTGGGACTGGAATACTTAAGCCTCGGCCGCAGCATGGCCACGCTTTCCGGCGGCGAGGCCCAGCGCATCCGCCTGGCTTCCCAACTCGGCTCCGGTCTTGTGGGCGTAACCTATGTGCTGGACGAGCCGTCCATCGGTCTGCATCCGCGCGACAACCAGCGTCTTGTGCGCACCCTGCGCGATCTTCAGGCAAGGGGAAACACGGTGCTGGTGGTGGAGCATGATGAAGCCACCATCCGCGAAGCGGACAATGTGATCGAACTCGGCCCGGGCTCGGGGGAACTGGGCGGCGATCTGGTCTTTCAGGGCTCGGTGCCGGAGCTGCTTTCGTCAGCCTCGCTTACGGCCAGATACCTGCGCGGGGATCTGAGCGTGCCCCTGCCCGAAAAACGCCGGACAGCGGCCGGCGAGCTTGTGCTCAAGTCTGTGACCACCAACAATCTGCGCGGCATTGACTGCCGCATCCCCCTCGGGGTGCTGACCTGCGTGACCGGAGTTTCGGGTTCCGGCAAAAGCTCTCTGGTGGTGGACACCCTGTACAAGCATCTGGCCCTGGCCCAGGGCATCAAGGTGGACAGCCCCGGCAGCATCGCGGGATTCGAGGGCGCGCAGGCCGTTGAGCGTATCGTGGCCATTGACCAGACCCCCATAGGGCGCACGCCGCGTTCCAACCCAGCCACCTACACCAAGGTCTTTGACGAGATCCGGAACATCTTTGCCCAGAGTTCGGACGCAAAAAAACGCGGCTACAGCCCGGGACGTTTTTCCTTCAACGTCAAGGGCGGCCGCTGCGAAGCCTGCGCCGGCGACGGTCAGATCCGGGTGGAGATGCACTTTCTGCCCGACGTGTTTGTGCAGTGCGACGTGTGCGGCGGCAGGCGCTACAACCACGAGACCCTGGAAGTGCGCTACAAGGGGCTGAACATTGCCGAGGTGCTGGATCTTACGGTACAGCAGGCCCGCGCCTTTTTTGAAAACTATCCGGCCCTGGAGCGGCGTCTGGCCATTTTGCAGGAGGTGGGCCTTGACTATCTGCGTCTGGGGCAGCCGGCCACAACCCTTTCCGGCGGCGAGGCGCAGCGCATCAAGATTTCGCGTGAACTGGGCAAACGCAGTCTGCCCGGCACCCTGTATATTCTGGACGAGCCCACCACCGGCCTGCACATGCACGAGGTGGGCAAGCTGATAGCCGTGCTGCATCAACTGGTGGAACGCGGCGCCAGCGTGGTGGTCATCGAGCACAATACGGACGTCATCCGTTGCGCGGATTATGTGCTGGACCTCGGTCCGGGCGGCGGTGAAAACGGCGGCCTGATCGTGGCCAGCGGTACGCCGGAGCAGATAGTCAAAG
>JAJDJN010000220.1 GCA_030267245.1 Desulfovibrio sp. OttesenSCG-928-A18 | reverse complement strand
CAAAGCCCCTGCGCGCGGCAGCGGCCTTTATTCCTGCACGACCTTGCGGGCCGTGGGCTTGGTCACCGCGCCGGAGCGGATGCAGCGGGTGCACAAGGTCACCTTGCGCACGGTGCCGTCAGCCGACTGATGGCGCACGTTCTGCAGATTCGGCTTGAAGCGGCGCTTGGTCTTGATATTGGAGTGGCTGACATTATTGCCGCTCTGGGGTATTTTTCCGCAGTTATCGCATCTTTTGGCCATGGTGCATCCTCCCGGACAATCAATAAAGTCCTTGTACGGACCCTGAGTTCTTGGCAAGTGCCGGTCAGGGGCGCTTTGTGCCGCCTCCGCCCGATCGAGGGTGTGTCATACGCGCCCCCTCAAGAAAAAGCAAGCGCTTTTTCCTTTTTTCGGTTATGAAGCGGAAGTGGACGCGGGCGGGCGCCCGCCCCGCGCGGCCGCGCGGGCGGATTATTTTTCACCGCGCATTGACAAGTACGGGCATTCGCATGTACTAGAGTCCCCTTCCGCAAGGCATATTATGGACAAGCACTGGATAGCGCTGCAAAGCATTCCGCCCGCCGGCAAAGAACTGATCCTTGAGGACCAGGAGCTATGGCAAGCTCCCATGCGCGAATTCGGCATGGACTGCCGCATCATTGAAGCGCTGAAGGCGCGGGTGCATATCCTGCCCCAGGAAAACGGCGTGCTTTTCAGGGGCGAAATCAAGGGGCGGATCGCCCTGCCCTGTGACCGCTGCCTTTCGGAAAGCGTCTTTGCCGTGGATCACAGCTTTGACAGCTTTGAACCCTTTCCGCCCGATGAACGCCCCCTGACGGTGGCGGACAAGAAACGCGCCGGCGTACAGGAAAAAAAGGGACGTGCGGGCGCCTCCAGGCAAGGGAGCGGAGCGGCGCCGGTTCATGGTCCGGCCGCCTTTTCGCGGCACGGAGCCAGGGCCAACGCGGAAGAAACAGCGGATTTTGACGATTCCGTCGACAGCGCCGTCATCAGGGCGCTGCCCCACGGGCGCGGCCTTGAGTTAAACCCCGCGGCCCTTGTCTGGGAAGAGTTTTTGCTGGCCCTGCCGGTCAAGCCCCTGTGTTCGCGGGCCTGCAAGGGCCTGTGCCCCGTCTGCGGCTGCAATTTGAACGAACAGGCCTGCGCCTGCAACAAGGATGAGGGCGACCCGCGTCTGGCCGTCCTGCGCGGGCTGAATATACGGAAGGACTGATCAGACGTTTTTTTGCCCTCTGGCCGCGCCCGGAAACAGGGCCGCGCGAAGCTGGGCGCATCCCGCCCCGGCCGCTCCGCCCTGAAGCGGACCTTATTGCCGGGGGAGAAAAAATCTCGTTCGACAGCGCTTTCACATACGAAAAATAATGCTCCGCGCCGGGCCCTTGCCGCCCGGCCGGTAAACAGGAGACAGTCATGGCTGTACAGCAAAACAAGAAATCCAAGTCCAAAAAAGGCATGCGCCGCTCGCACCACCATGTTTCTATTCCGGCGGTGGTGCTCTGTTCCTGCGGCAACCCGAACCTGCCTCACGCCGTGTGCCCCGCCTGCGGCAAATACCGCGGCCGCAGCTACAGCAACGCTGCGGAATAAGACGGCAGATGTCCGGCGCATCCTTTGCGTCATCAGGCGCGGTACCGGGGATGGCCCCGACCGGCCACAAGCCGCAGGTCCCGGGCTCTGTGCGGAGCGCGGGCGAACACGGTCTTAGCGGACTTCCCCCCGATAGCACTCCTGTCATCGCCATTGACGTCATGGGCGGTGACTTCGGGCCCTCGGTCGTTGTGCCCGGGGCTCTCGTTGCCGCGCGTCAGGGGCGCTTCAGGGTGCTGCTGGTGGGCGACCGGGACGCCGTGCGCGCGGAACTGGACAAGCACGACACCCGCAACGTAAGCCACGATGTGGTGCACGCGTCTGAAGTGGCCCTAATGGGCGAGAAGCCCTCGGACATCCTGCGGCGCAAGAAGGACGCCTCCATCCAGGTGGCCTGCCGGCTGGTCAGGGACGGTCACGCGCACGGCGTGGTCAGTCCGGGGCATTCCGGGGCCAGCGTGGCCTGCGGCATGTTTATCATGGGCCGGGTGCCCGGCGTCGAACGCCCCGCCCTGGCCACGGTCATGCCCACGGAAAAGCTGCCCGCGCTGGTGGTGGACGTGGGCGCCAATGTGGACTGCAAGCCGCACCACCTGTTCCAGTTCGGACTCATGGCCGACGCCTATGCCAAAAATATTCTGGGCCGCGAAAAACCCACCCTCGGCCTGCTTTCCATCGGTGAGGAGGAAGGCAAGGGCAACAGCCAGGTCAAGGAAGCATACGATATTTTCAAGCTGGCCCAGAACCTCAATTTCACCGGCAACGTCGAGGGGCGCGATCTCTTTACGGGCGACGTGGACATCATGGTCTGCGACGGCTTTGTGGGCAACGTGGCCCTCAAGCTCTCCGAGGGGCTCTGCGGTTCCCTTTCCCGCCTGCTGAAACGGGAGTTGCTGAGCAGCACCCTTGCGGCCAAGGTCGGCACCTTTCTTGCCAAGGGCGCGTTCAAGCGTTTTTCGCGCTTCGTGGATTATGCGGAATACGGCGGCGCACCCTTGCTGGGACTGCAGGGCATTGTCATTGTCTGCCATGGCAGATCCAACGCCAAGGCCATTGCCAGCGCCACAAAAATGGCCGCCGCCTTTGTGGAAACAAGGACCAACGAACGGCTTGTCGCCAACATCACCGCCAACGAAGAGCTCACGCGCTTTGTCAAGGCAATCAAATAGTCTCGGCCCGCAAGGGCAGGACCTGAAGCATGACCATACACTCCAGAATCAGCGGCTTCGGCTTTCATGTACCGGCGACCAGCCTGAGCAACGCCGACATTGAAAGCCGGTGCGACATCACGGACGAATGGATCCTTTCGCGCACCGGCATCGCAACCCGTCGCATACTGGGCGAAGGCGAAAGCGGCAGCGACCTTGCCCTGGCGGCAAGCACCGCCGCCCTGGAAAATTGCGGCCGCAAGGCGGACGAAATCACCCATATTGTATACACAACCTGTACGCCCGACGCCTGCTGCCCCTCGGCCGCCTGCACCCTTGCGGGCAAGCTCGGCATTGACGGCCTGATGGCCGTTGACGTCAACGCCGCCTGCGCCGGCTTTGTCAACGGCATGGAACTGGCGGACGCCCTGGTTGCCAGAAGCCCGGCGGCCTGCGTGCTGCTGGTCGCCTCCGAATGCCTGAGCCACCGCTGCAACTGGGAAGACCGCACCACCGCCGTTCTTTTTGGCGACGGAGCAGGCGCGGTGCTTGTCACAGGCAGCGCCACCCCGCCCCCGGCCGCCGCGCCGCGCAATCTTTCCGGCGAGATTCTGGACATCATCATCGGTTCCGACGGCAGCAAGGGTGACCTGTTGCTCATCAGCGGCGGATTTTCCGCAAGTCCGTACAAGCTGGGGGACCGCGTCGGCCCGGACTATTTCATCCGGATGCAGGGCGGGCTGGTGTTCAAACAGGCCGTGCGCTGCATGACCGCCTGTTGCAAGGAGTTGCTGGAGCGCAACAGCCTCGGTGCAAAGGACGTGGACCTGTTCATCCCGCATCAGGCCAATTCGCGCATAATCGAAGCCGTGGGCAGCCGTCTTGATATCCCGGCCGAACGAGTATTTCTCAATGTGCACAAATACGGCAACACCTCGGCGGCCTCCATCCCGCTGGCCCTTGGCGAGGCCATGCAGGAAGGGCGCATAGAACGGGGCATGCGCGTGCTTGTGGCCACCTTTGGCGGCGGCCTGACCTGGGGCGCGGCTCTGATGCGTTTTTAAGGAAGCACCGATTAATGGTCTTTTTGTCCTCCGGCTGCG
>JAJDJN010000219.1 GCA_030267245.1 Desulfovibrio sp. OttesenSCG-928-A18 | reverse complement strand
TTTGTCTTCTCTGGGCCTGAAGCTGTCCCTGTTGATGCTGTCCTTGAAGGCCACCAGCACCGGGCTCGCCACAAAAATGGAAGACAAGGTGCCCACAAAAACGCCGATGAACATGACCAGGGCGAAATCAAAGATGATGCCGCCGCCGAAGACCAGCAGGGCCATGACCACAAAAAGGGTGGTGCCCGAGGTGAGCACCGTGCGCGAAAGGGTCTGGTTGATGCTCTTGTTGATCACGTCACTGAACGGTGTGACCACATCCTTGTGCAGGTTTTCCCTTATTCGGTCGTAAACGATGATGGTATCGTTCAGGGAGTAGCCCACCAGGGTAAGCAGGGCGGCAATGATGGTCAGGTCGAACTCTTTGTCCAGAATGGAAAAGAGCCCGACGGTTATGAGCACGTCATGCAAGATGGAGATAATGGCCCCCATGGCGAAGACAAGCTTGAACTTCCAGCACAAGAGCACGGTCAGGATCACTGCCGCGAAAACGAGATAAACCTTGTTCACGCCAAGGTAACTGAGCCCGAACATGGTCCCGCCCAGGGCGCAGGCGATGAAACCGGCGGTGAACCAGCGCTGTTCGAAGCGCCCGGATACATAGATGGCGATGAGCAAAATGGCGTAGTACATGGCCTCCAGGGCCTGAGCGCGCAGGTCGGCCCCAACCTTGGGCCCGACCATCTCAAGCAGCGGGATGTCATATTCCTTGCCCGGCAGTTTGCTGTTCAGGGTTTCGCGCACGATGCCCTCGATGCCTGTGGAATTTTCCTCCACAGTGGAGATGCGCAACATGTATGAGGTGCCGTCCGTATCAAACTGCTGCACGACCAGCCCCGGGAGATTGGCGTCATCCAGGGATTTTTTCAGAGTCTCGTCGGCAACCGGCTCCTTGAACTTGATCTGCACCGTTGCCCCGCCCGCGAAATCGATGCCGTAACTCGGGCCGCCCTTGATGATCAGGGAGACAAGGCCGGCCAGGATGAGCAGTGCGGAGACGGCGTAAGATATTTTGCGCAGGCCGACAAAATTGATGTTCAGATTGTTGGGTATAAGATGCAGTCCCATAAAATATCTCCTGACAGGCGCTAAATGCTCAACTTGCGGGAAGGCTTGCTCATCCAGATGTCAAAGATGATGCGCGAAAGAAACACGGCCGTGAACATGGAGGCGACAATGCCTATGATCAGCGTGACGGCGAATCCGCGCACCGGCCCGGTGCCGAACTGGTAGAGGATCAGGGCCGCGATGATCGTGGTCAGGTTGGAGTCCACAATGGCCAGCATGGCGCGCGAAAAACCCGCCTCCACCGCCGCCAGGGTGGTCAGCCCCCGGTTCAGCTCTTCTCGTATGCGCTCAAAAATCAGCACGTTGGCGTCAACGGCCATGCCGATGGTCAGCACAATGCCGGCGATGCCGGGCATGGTCAGGGTGCCGCCAAAGGCCGCGAGCCCGGCAAGGATGAAGCCCACGTCCAGAACCAGCATCAGGTTGGCGATCATGCCGGAAATTCCGTAATAGACCACCATGAACAGAACCACCGCCGCCCCGCCGATGAGCGCCGCCCGGATGCCCATATCAATGGACTCCTGCCCGAGGGAAGGCCCGACGGTACGCTGTTCCAGCACCTTGACCGGGGCCGGAAGGGAGCCGGCTCGGAGCACAACGGCCAGGTCGTTGGCCTGGGCCGGGGTAAAATTGCCGGTAATGCTGGCCGCGCCGCCGGTGATCTGCTGCTTGATATTGGGAGCGGAGTGCACCTTGCCGTCAAGCACTATGGCCAGGCGCTTGCCCACGTTCTGCCCCGTGACCCGGCCGAAAATCTCGGCGCCCATGCGGTCGAAGTTGAGGGCCACATAGGCCGAACCGTCATTATCAAAGGCGGGCATGGCGTTGCTGATCCTATCGCCCGTGAGCACCACCTCTTCGTTGACAGCGATCATTTCGGTGATTTCGTTGTTGAAGCGGTCCTTGTACTGCATGGGCAGGATAAGCACCCCCCTGGGGGGGACGCTAATTTTGGACGGATCGATGTCATCAAGCATTATGTGAAATTCAAGATGGGCGGTTTGCCCGATAATGGCAACAGCGCGTTCGGGGTCGGACATGCCGGGCAACTGAATGGAAATACGGTTGGTGCCCTGCTGTTTGCGCACGTCCGGCTCGGTAACGCCGAACTGGTCGATGCGATTGCGGATGGTGGACACGGCCTGGTCCACGGTCATTTCCACAAGCCGGCTTCTGAACGAGGGGGAAAAGGCAAGGGTGTATCTGACCCTGCCTTCGGCCATGGTCTGGGCGGAGAGCACCTGCAGCTCTGAAAACTGCTTGCCGAGCATTTCATTGAAGGCATCGACCTTGCCCGGTGAAGCCAGAACGAATTCCAGTTTTTCACCCGGCATGAGGCTGGGCCTGGTCATGAGCATGCCCTTGCCGACCGCCTCGCTGTTCAGGCTTTGTCCGGTCTGGACCAGGGAACTCTCCACCGCCTTGTCCGCCTCAACTTCCATGGTCAGGTGGATGCCGCCTTTAAGGTCAAGCCCCAGACTGACGCGGGCGTCCGGCAGGATTCTGGCCAGCCCGGTGGGCTTGGAATCTTTTTCCCCCGGCTTTTTGGGCGGCAGAACAAAAGTCGGCAGCAAAAAAAGCACTCCTGCCACAAGAACACAGAGTGCCACGGCAATGCGCCAGGTAAGGCCTTGTTTCATGGACGTCCTCTCACGATAAGCGGCCCTTCGTTGGAAGCGCCGGGACAAAGCATGTCTGAAGAACCGTTTTCAATGAAAAATTCCGGACGCAAGCTGACTGTGGTCCCTGAGGGCCGTTTGCTCTTTGCGCAAGCTTGCATGTATGCGGCGAATTTACGAAAAATCCGCCCTGCTCCGGCAGCTTGCCGGGAGCAGGGCAAGGCGGGCGCCTGTAATTTGCCCCGGGCGGCAAAGCGCAAAACTGAGCGCTCCGGGGAACAGGCGGCCCGACAGAAGCAAAAGCATTCCAGGCTCTCCGGCATATGCAAGGAGGCCGGAAAGCGGGTGTGGACCCGGATATTATTCCTTGTCGGCGCTTTCTTCCGCGCCGGCATCCTTGTCCTTGTCGGCGTTTTCCTTGGCGCTGTCGCTCTTTTTGGATCTGGGCCGCTGGGCCGGGCTTGCGGAGCCGGGGGCAATGGTGGAAATGGCCCCGCGGGAAACCTTGACCCTGGTGTCGCCCAGGTCAATGACCAGGTGATCTTCGGCAACCTCAAGAATGGTGCCGTAAAGACCGCCCATGGTAACAACGGTGTCGCCGCGCTTCAGGGCCGTAAGCATGGCCTTGTGCTCCTTGGCCCGCTTCTGTTGCGGACGGATAAGGAGAAAATAAAACACGGCGAACATAAGAATGAGAGGGATGAAACCGGCAAAGCCCGAAGCTTCACCGCCTCCGGCAGCGCCGGCTCCGCCCATGGCATATGCGGTAGTGGTCCAGAACATGGTTCCTCCGGTAAATGATGACAAGCAGGAGGCAAAAGGCATATATGCCCGCGCCGGGTCACTGATACGCCCGGGGCAGGGACCGCATGGCGCATATCTCGCCGGCAGCCGCCCCTTGCCGGATGCAAAACCAGATACTCATATCCGCAGAATCCCGAATAGGCAATGCTTTTTTGTACGCGCGCCCGCGAACGGGATCACAAATACACTGACCTGAACGCCAGGCCCCTTGCGGGGATTCCCGACCAGCCCGGATTTTGGGCCGCGCCTGCATACTCGCTGTTTTTACATCGTAAAAACAGTATGTTGCACTATCTATTGCCGAGTATGGCCGAACTGCAAATTGTAAAAAGCTCTTTTCCGGCATGCGCTCAAAGAACGTATTTTGAACTAAAGGCACACTGCGCTGCCCGCTTG
>JAJDJN010000022.1 GCA_030267245.1 Desulfovibrio sp. OttesenSCG-928-A18 | reverse complement strand
CCCGCGCGGTCTGCGGGCGATCTGTTCCGGCATCGTCTGCTGGCGCGGGCAAAGGCGCTACTTTTCGTCAAAGGGCTCGCCCCAGGATGCGTCCAGTACCCGGACGTACTTCAAAAAGGCGTAAAAAGATCCGTGGCAGGCGGCCAGAAAGCCGGCCTTGCCGTCAAGAAAGCCGCGTTTGAGAATATAAATGCGCAGAAAGCGGGAAAAACCGTGCACGATCCCCCTTGCCACCCCGCCCTTTTTCCCCCTGGCGCGCAGCGCTGCCGCCCCCTGGTCCGCGTAAGAACTTATCTTGGCAAGCTGGTGCGCAAAGCCCGTGTAGGGGTAATGAACTATTTCAGCCCCAGGGCCGCCCAGATGCTCCTTGCCCCCAAGGGGGCGGTAATGGATGTGCGCATCCTGGTAAAATTCCACAAAGCCGGTGCGGAAAACGCGCAGGATATGGTCCGGATACCAGCCGCTGTGCTTCATGAAACGGTCAAAATACCAGGACCGGCGGCCAACTGAAAAGGCCACGGGCGAGTCCTGCGGCGTATCGGCCGCTGCGTCGGCCGCATCAATGGCCTTGCGGATTTTGCGGCCCAGCGGCAAGGGGCAGATTTCATCCTGATCCAGGATGAAGAACCAGCGGGTGTTCACAAGGGCCTGGGCATAGCTGAACTGCCGGTCAAAGCCTTCCCAGTCGCGGTGCACAAAGGAGGCGCCGTATTCCGCGGCAATGGCCTGACTGGCGTCGGCGCTGCCGGAATCCACGCACAATATGACATCGCAAAAGGCCGCCAGGGAGGAAAGACACTGGCGCAGCAAACGTTCGCCGTTATGCGTGAGCACAACACCCGTGATGCCAGGCGCAAGCACGGTTGCGTCGGCCGGCGGGCAGGCGCGCTCCGTGGAGGGAACCGGGCTGACAAAGGAAGCGGCGGAAGGAGAATCTGCATCCATGACAAAGCGACCCTGATAGCGAACTTGTTTATTCCTGCGGCGGTCAAACAGGCTCCGGAATTGTACTTCGCTTGCACTGTTTGGAAAAGGACAAAAAAAGGGGCCCCGCAAGGCCCCTTGTGGCATCAGGCTGTTTCGCCCAATTGCATGCGCACGAAGCGTCGTACGCTGATGGTGTCGCCCAGGGCCTTGCACTGATCCTGAACCAGATTTTTGATAAGAACCTTGTCGTCGCGAATGTAGCACTGCTCCATCAGACAAACCTCCTGATAGAACTTCTGAATGCGTCCGTCCACGATTTTGTCCACAATCTTTTCGGGTTTGCCTTCGTCCAGGGTTTTCTGGCGGTAGACTTCGCGCTCGCGCTCCACAATGGCCTGGTCAAGGCAGGAGGCGTCCAGGGCGATGGTGCCGGTGGCGGCCACCTGCATGGCGAGGTTTCTGGCCAGTTCCAGCAATTCTGGTTTTTTAAGGGTCTCGGCCTTGGTCACGCCCAGCTCCACCATGACGCCGATCTTGCCGTTGGAGTGGATATAGGTGCCAACCAGCCCGGGCTGCTGCGCCGCGTAACGGGCGAAGCGGCCAAAGGACATATTTTCGCCCAAGGTGGCGATCTGGTTGTTCAGTTCGTCGCCGGCAAGGGCCGTCAGGGCTTCGGCATCGGCCGGGTCCTTGTCAAAGACTTTGGCGGCCACATCGGCCGCAAAAGTCTTGAACTTGTCCCCGCGCGAAACAAAGTCGGTTTCGCACATGACTTCTACAATGGCGGCAATGCTGTTGTCAGGGGCCACCTTGCAGCCGATGAGTCCTTCGGAGGTGGCCCGGCCGGCCTTTTTGGCGGCCTTGGAAAGCCCCTTCTGGCGCAGCCAGTCAATGGCGCTCTCCATGTTCCCTTCGCATTCCTGCAGGGCTTTTTTGCAGTCCATCATGCCGACGCTGGTGCGCTCGCGCAGTTCTTTAACCATGGCAGCTGTAATTTCAGCCATTTATATTCTCCTTGCTCATTCTCGGCGAGAATGCCTGTTCTCAAAGAAGCCGGCTCTGCACCGGCGGCGTTTGCGAAAAAGAGTAGCGCGGCTTATTGCGCCGCAGGGCCTTCAGCCACAGTATCGCCGGCAGCGGCCGGCGCGGATGCGGCTTCGGCGCGTCCGGCGGCGGGCGCTTCAGCGGCGGCGGCTTTTTGCAGGGCGGCTTCCGGGTCTTTGTCCTGGCCGCGATCCTTGCGCATGGCTTCGCCCTCAAGGCAGGCGTCGGCCATGTGGGAGACAAAGAGCTTGATGGCGCGGATGGCGTCATCGTTGCCGGGGATAACGTAGTCTATGACATCGGGATTGCAGTTGGTGTCGGTCACGGCCACAATGGGGATACCCAGGGTGCGGCATTCCTTGACGGCAATCTCTTCGCGATAGGGGTCGATGATAAAGGCGATCTGGGGCAGGCCTTCCATATCCTTGATACCGCCGAGCACGAGCATCAGTTTGTCCAGTTCGCGCTGCAGATTGAGGATTTCTTTTTTCTGGTAGCGGTTGACCGAGCCGTCGGCGAACATGGCTTCCAGTTTTTTCATGCGATCAATGCTTTTCTGGATGGTGGCGAAGTTGGTCAGGGTACCGCCCATCCAGCGGTTGGCGACATAGAACTGTCCGGAGCGCGCGGCTTCGACCGCAATGGCTTCCTGAGCCTGGCGCTTGGTGCCGATGAAGATGGCGCGGCCGCCCCGGGCAACGGTGTCGGCGACCTTGTCGTGGGCGGTGCGGTACAGCTTGACTGTCTGCTGCAGGTCGATGATGTGGATGCCGTTACGCGCGCCGAAAATGTAGGGCTTCATCTTCGGGTTCCAGCGACGGGTCTGGTGCCCGAAATGCACGCCGGTTTCCAGCATTTGTTTCATGGTGACGTAAGCCATTTGGAAAACTCCTGGGTTGTGTGCTTCCACCCCGGCCAGACCCTGCAACCCATGCGAACAGCCGCATAAGGCACCCCGGGCCGCTACCTGTTGGGTGTGCTTAATTGGTAAACGTTGTTAGATAACGACTTTTTCGCAACTTGGCAAGTGCTCGCTGGCCCGAGAAACTTGGAACTTTTTTGAGCGCCGGGGCCTTTTTGCTTCCCCGCCGAGGCAGGGTCTCCCTGATAGCCGCCAGTGTGGATCGACCATATGGGGGTCAATGGGCATCATGCCCCTTGCGGGGGTCCGGGGGCAGCGCCCCCGACGGGGATTCCCAAGGGGCGGCGCCCCTTGGGACGCCGGAGACATATCCGGTTTACTCAAGCAGGGGCAGCGCTTCTTCGCGCAGCGCGCCAAGGTCGGTCACGGGCATGTTGATGCTGGTTACGCGTTCCATGGCGTCAAGCACGGAGATATTATGTCCGCCGCCGGTAGGCACCCAGTAGAGGGGCAGGTCTTCGCGTTCCTGCACGCCCAGGTATTCGCCGTTCACATACCAGTGCACGGGGTAGCTTGCGCCTTCCACTTTCAGGGCGATGGGCTGGTTGCGCACCCCGGGCGTGATCAGATAGCGCGCTCCGGGCATGGGGGAGACAATGAGCAGGGCGCGGCTGTGATCGTCCTGGCTGAAGCGTTTTTTGTTGAAGTCTTCCAGTTCCGGCGGCCAGAGCAGGGTGATGTTGCCGTCGCGCAGCACGTGCATGGCGCAGGGAACCGTGCGCCAGACCTTTCGGACGTTGAACGCCGTGCGTGTGGCCGGGCAGAAGGGGGAAGGGGCGGCGCCTGACAGGGAGCAGATTCGCACCTCGCCAACGCCTGCCGGTTTTTCGTACCAGGCGCGTTCAGGGGGCTGTTCCCTTGTCAGATTGCGCAGCACGCGCAGGGCGGCGGGCGCGGCCATCCTGAGGCCCACAAGGCGCTGGTCGGGGCCGCCTTCAGCCTTGCCGAACCAGACAAGTACCGTGTACGGCGGCGTATAGGCGGCGGTCCAGGCGTCGCGCAGGCCGAAGGAGGTGCCGGTCTTGAAGGCCATGGGGGAATTCTCCCGCGCCTGCATGAGCTGCATGAGAAAGGGGAAGCGCGATGGATCCTTCAGGATGTCGGCGATGAGAAAGCAGGCTGCCTCGGAGTACAGGCGCCGCTCCGGCGCCTCCTTGCCTTCAAGCTGCCGGGCGCGTTGCCTGGCGACAGAGGCAAGGCCGGAAGGCAGCGAGGCGTAAAGGTCCACACGCGCTTCCGGCATGGGCGCAAGGTAGCCTGCTTCCGGCCTTGCGCCGGCAAGGCTGGTGCGCGGCCGGGTGAAGAGCAGGGGGCGATCCCTGCCAAGGGCGGCCAGGGCCGTATAGCCGCGCGCAAGTTGCAGCAGGCTGACCTCCCCCGCGCCCAGGACAAGGGAATCGCCATAATCCTCATCCTTGCGCGACAGGTAGGTGAAGCCCGCGCCGCGCATAAGGTTCAGGGCCTTGCGCACGCCCAGCATGCGCAGCACGCGCACGGCCGGCGCGTTCAGGGAGCCGGACAGGGCGGTGCGCGCGCTCACGGGGCCGCGATAGTGCAGATCAAAGTTGCGCGGCGCTTCTCCGCCCAGACGCAAGGGGGTATCGGCCAGCAGGGAGGCCGGGATGATATATCCTTCTTCAATGGCGGCAAGATAGACAAAGGGCTTGAGGGTGGAGCCGGGGGAACGCGGAGCGGCGGCGCAATCCACCCACTGGCGGCCGAGGCTGGGGTCAAAGCGCACGTTGCCCACATAGGCGATGATGGACGCCGTGGCGTTATCCACCACAATGCCAGCGGCCGTGATGCCGGCGTCAGCGCCCGCCAGTTGCTCCATGAGGCTGCGCTCCAGCAGGGACTGCACCCGCATATCCAGAGTGGAGCGCACGATCCCCCCCCGGCGGGGCAGGGTTTTAAAGGCGATGTCGGCCATATGCCAGACCCGTGCCGGCATGGATGGGCGGAATCGGGGCAGCGGCTCGGCCAGGGCCAGGGATGTGAGGTCGGGGGGGAAGCCCGTTTCACGCGCCACCTTGCCGATAATCTGCCTGCGTCTGGCCTGGGCAGCTTCCGGATTTCTGTCCGGCCTGTAGGCGGTGGGGCCCTTGAGCAGACCGACCAGCAGCGCGGCTTCGCCAAGGGAGAGATCGGCGGCCCGTTTGCCGTAGTACATGCGCGCGGCCGCCTCCACGCCCCGGATGGGTCCGCCAAAGGGCGCGCGATTCAGGTACAGCTCCAGGATCTGTTCCTTGCTCAGTTCGCGCTCCAGTTTCCAGGCGCCGACGAATTCGTGTATTTTGGTGCCCATGGTGCGCGGCCTGGGCTTGCTCAGGCGCACCAACTGGCTGGTGATGGTGGATGCGCCAGACACAACACGTCCGGCCAGGATGTTCTGCGCCCCTGCCCTGGCCAGGGCGATCAGATCAACCCCGCTGTGTCTGTAAAAGCGTTTGTCCTCAACAGCCACAAGGACCTTGGGCAGCCAGTGCCCCATTTCAGACAGGGGCACGGGCAGGCACCATTCCTCACGTTCGGAAAGTCGGGCATGAATGAGCACGCCGTCCTTGTCCAGCAGCACGGGAGAAACGGACCAGGAAAGCACCCCGGGCAAGGGGTCGGGTACTGTGAACCAGAGCCAGGCAAGGGAGGCGCCGACGCCGCAGGTAAGAACACTTGCGACAATGAGCAGGGTTTTGCACAGAAAACGGATAGGCGCGGGCATGCTGGGCCTGTTACGTGTTTTTCAGCCTCGGCACAAGCTGCGCGCCACCCCCGGGCGCTTGCAAAAAGCGCCGCGCTCCATTCAGGGCCGGGCCTGGGCGGCGGGAACAATCAAGCCGCCGCCCCTGTCCGGAACCGCCGGGTGCGCGCCGCCGCAAAGAAGCCGGGGGGGCGCGCCCATAAAGGGATCAACCCTTGTGGCAGCCGCCGCAATAGGTCGGCCCCTGGTTTTTCTGTTCGTGGCAGCTTATGCACTGCTGGTGATAGGCGCGCTTCAGGGGCGTGCCCGTGCGCGCGTTGACCGCGTGGCAATCCACACAGGCCGTGCCCGCGGAGTTGTCCTCCGGGTCCATTTTGCCGTCCTTGTCCTTGCCGTGGTGGCAGGCGGTACAGTCATCGATGCCGGCCTTTTCGTTGTGCGCATCGTGCATAAAGAATGCGGCCGGGCGTGTTTGCGGAGCAAGGGCCTCGGGCTTCAGTTCCTTGATATCTTCCTGGGAAAGGGCGGCGGGCAGCCACATGAGGAGGCAGAGGCCCGCTATGGCCACAAGCGCTGCTGCGCGAAAAGGCCCTGCAAGGTGACGTTTCTTCATACCGGATCTCCTTGAGCTGCCACTATTCGGCGCGGGTTTTTTCCATGAGCTGATAAATCAGGTCGCCAAGAAACTTGGTGTGCATACCAAGCTTGTAGTGCCCGATGATGTCTTCAAGACCGCCGTGGCAGTTGTGGCATGGCGCCACGAGGTATTCCACCCCGGTGGCCGCGAGCTGGTCTGCCTTGGCCTTGTTGCCGGCCACACGCACGCTCTTGAAGGGCGGGCCGCAGTTGATGATGCCGCCGCCGGCGCAACAGCAGATGGTGTGCTCGCGGTTGGGGCTCATTTCCACCACCTTGTCGCAGAGCATGTGCACCACCTCGCGCAGCTTGTCCATGAGCCCGTAGCCACGGGTGATGTTGCAGGGGTCGTGGATGGTGACGGGCTTGTCAAACTTCTTGGGAATCTTGATCTTGCCGGTGGTCAGAAGCTCCCAGAAAAACTCCACCGAGTGCACGACGGGCACCGGCCAGTCCTTGAAGCCCAGCCAGCGGTTGCCGGTGTCGTATACGGAGCGGAAAGCGTGGCCGCATTCGCCCATGACGATGCGTTTGACCTTCAGGCGCTGGGCCATTTCGTAGTGGCAGCGCTTGAGTCTGCCCATCATTTCCGAATCGCCCACAAACATGCACATATCGCTGTTATCCCAGCCGGGCAGTGCCGGCATGGTCCAGTCCAGGCCCGCTTCATGCATGATGGCCGCAGCCTGGTAGATGAGCTGGGTGCGGAACTTGGGCTCGGGCGCGATGACCGAATACAGGATCTCCGCCCCTTCTTTTTCAAGGGGGACGCGCAAGTTGGGGAATTCTCCCCTGGCTTCATCCTCCTGCCAGATCAGGCTGTCGATCCATTCATCCTGCTTGACCCACATCTGGTTCATGACCGCCGAATGGCTGTGGGCGGTATCCAGAATATAGGTGGGCACAACGCCCAGGCGGTAACAGAAGCGACGGACAAGGCTGGTGATGAAGCCCGTGTCTATGCCCACGGGACAGTAATGCACGCAGCGCTTGCACATGTTGCATTCAGTGTAGGCGATCTGGGCCATGCCGTAGACTTCATCCGGCGTGACCTCGCCTTTCTGGCGAATGAGTTTCCACATGGTCTGATCCATCTTGCCCACAGGGGTGTAGGAGGGATCGTCCGGATGGGAGATGCTGAAGTGGCAGGCCTGCGCGCACATGCCGCAACGCATGCAGGACTGGTAATAGGTCGAAAGTCTGGCCCCGGCCTCGCCCTTGGTGACAAGTTCGTACGCGGCCTTTATTTTTTCCGGGGTGAGCTTTGCCACCGCCTGCATAAGGTTGCCGTCTTCAATGCGACGATCTGCGATACCCATAGTGTTCTCCTGACAATTGCGTTTGAGATTCCGCCCTTTCTCCCGGCTTACCAGTCCGGGCAATGCCGCACGCCGCCGAACTCGGAGCCCATGTAGGCCCGGGTGAAGGGGCTGAAAATGGCATGGGAAAGACGCGTGAAAGGAATGGCGATGAGCACCGCTTCAGCCGACAGAACATGGAGCAGGGTCATGAACAGAGTGTTGCCCAGCTGCATCTTGGCCAGAAAGGCCGAAATGAAGGGCAGAAACACAAGCAGAAGCACTGCCCAGTCATGAGTGGTGGTTACATAGCGCACCGCGGGTACCCGGAGGCGCCTGAAGGCAAAAAAGGCACAGCAGGCGATGACCACAACGGTAAGGGTGTCGGCCAGCCATTCCGGCAAGGACCAGATGGCCAGACCGAAATTGTAATCCCACATCTCGGCATGCCCCGGTGCGAACAGCAAGAGCAGCAGGAGACAGAGGTGAAAGGCGAAGGTGCCGACGGTCATGGCCGGGTTGGCCTTCCAGCCCAGGGTGCCGAAGGGCGTGAGCCAGCGGAATATGGAACGGAAGGAAAAGCCCCAGCTCATGTAGGCGTAAACGCTCATTTCCTTTTTACGGGCCAGGGCGATCATGGAATAAATGCGCCAGACGGATCCTGCGAGAAAGATGGCAAAGCTCGCCCAAAGCAGGGGCCCTGTGGCGAAGTTGTATAATGTCTGCATAGTGTTCTCCCTTGTCTGCTCGGGTAGCGTGTTCCTGTAAGCCCCTTGTACAACGCCTCAACGCGGATGGTTTAGTGGATGTCCTTGAGAGGCAGCACCACCCGCACCAGGGCGTTGTTCTGCACGCCGCGCAGCAGCAGCGAGGAACTGTCCGGGCTGAAGGCCGGCGTCCAGGCCTCGGTAAAGGATTCGTCCAGCGGCAGGTTGTTCACGAGGTAGGTCTTTTTGCCTCCCTTTTCCACAAGGGCGGCCACATGCGCGCCGTCGGGGCTGAAGACCGGCTGCCAGGCCATGTCCCAGGAACCCTGCCAGGGCTTGCCGTCAACCACGACCTTATAGTCCTTGTTGGCATGGCAGGCCAGGGCGGCCGCGCGCGTGCCGTCCGGAGACAGGGCAAGCTCGGTGACCACGGGGAAGGTGGCGGCCCAGGGCTTGTTGTTGCAGGCAACCGTGAATTTCCCGTATTCGGGGGCGACCACGGCCCAGAGATTTTTGCCGTCACGGCTCCACTGCAGCCCCCAGCACTGGTACAGGCTGGCAGGCCAGTTCATGGCCGCGTCAAAGGCCACGCCCCAGCGGCCGCCCTGGCGCACCGGAGCCGCCAGAACCCCGGTGGCGGGGTTGAAGACCGGCTCCCACACACAGTTGTATGTGGCGGCCCAGGGCTCACCGTTGACCACTATGGTGTAGTCGTAAGCGTTCAGCCGCGCCTGCGCGGCCACCCGCTCGTTGTCCCGGCCGTCAAAGACCGGGGTCCAGACGTTCATGAAGGATTGATCCCAGGCCTCACCGTCAACAGCCACCGTGAAAATGCCGCTGCGAAAACCATCCAGGTCCGCCTGCTTCAATGACTTGACCTGCACGACCCCGGCGGTTTTTTTGCCGTCGGCGCTGAAGCAGTAGTCCTGGGCGTTTTCGTACATGTTTTCCCAGGGGGCGCCGTTCAAGCAGCAGGCGTAGCGCATGTCCTGCTGCACCGAGGCGGCTATGGCGCCGTTGGGGCCGAATGTGGTGGCCCAGGCAAAGGCGAAACGTTCCTCCCAGGCTTCGCCGTCCACGGCCACGGTCCACTCGTCGTCGGCCATGACCAGGGCGGTAAGACGGCCGTCGGGCGCGAAGCGCGGGTACCAGACCTTTTCAAAGGTCTCCTCCCATCTGCCGTCATTGACCCGCAGGGTAAAGCTTTCGTCCTCAAGACGGACAACAGCGGCAAAGGATTCGCCGTCAGGCGCGGCATATGCTTCTTCCTGCCACAGGTCCTCTTCTTTCGGGGCTATGGACTGGACAATGGTTCGCTTGCCCTTTTCCCAGTCCCAGTTGTTTGCAGAAGTCCCGGATTCTCTGTCAGGACTGCCCATATATGCCTCCTTGTAGTTGAATGACGGCCGTGCGTGTGCATTTCGCCGCACGAGAAGGAGAGAGCGCTTGCAGCGGCGGAGCCGCGCCCTGCTGCCCGCGCTTGTTGTTCCGGCGCGGTGAGGAACGCGGTAGTTTTGTCACCAATGTTTGCCTTATACGTGATTTGTCAAGCGCATGTAAAGTTTCTTTACTTTTGTAAGCGGTTACGTCGCAACTATTAATATCCTCTATTGCTACGGGGCTAAAGCATGGAAAAGGATAATATTGAAAGGATATTGCGGGGATGAGCGAGTATCAATTTGCCGCTGCCGCGCTCTGCCATGCTGCCGCAATAGCTTTGCGCGCCGGGGAGGTGTTTCAGACTCTGGCAAGTTTTCCGTCACGCTGTTTTTTCTCTGCCGGGGCTGCACGCGCGGTTGCCGGCCTATGTGAAAGCGCAAGGATTTATTTTGAAACCGGACGGCGGGAACGGTATTTTTTTCTTTTCCTTTGCAGACAAAATGCCATATAAGAACCGATGAAGACAAGCACTTTTATGCGCCGGCCTTTTGCATGCCCGCTTGATGACGATAAAGCCCGGCCCTGTTTGTCATCAGCCCGTAGTAAATGTTTTTTTCCCTCTTGCTCCGGGGCCTGTCAGCACTACGGCCCTTTAGCCCTTTGCCCGCGTCAGAAAACCTTTTTATTCCGCTTGGGCGCACAAGAGTACATTCCCCGCGTGAATATGGTTTTTTTCCTTGGCAGAGAACAAAATTGTTCGTAGTGTCGTGAGCAGGACCTGGTGGGAAGTCACGCCCTTACTGGCATAAAGGCGTGAAGATCGCAAAGCGGCAAACGCGATTTTTGCTTTGCTCGCGCCGCCTGCGCGGCAGGCGTCCCTTTCAGGGCTGTCGCCTGATGCAACTCCAGCGCATTTTCGGGAGCCGACTCCATGAATGCAAAAACAGATGCGGTGCAGTCGTTGAAGAAACGCCACGGGCTGCCGGAGGAACTGGCCTCCATCATCATCCGTCGGATTGAAGATGGGGATTTCAAGCTGGGGGATGTGCTGCCTTCGGAACAGGCGCTGGCCGAAATTTACCAGGTCAGCCGCACAGTGGTCAGGGAAGCTCTGGCCCGCTTGAAATACGAAGGCATCATCATGTCCAAGCGGGGCAGCGGGCCGGTGGTCTGCAGCACCGCCCCGCGCAAAGGCTTTGCCATTGAAGTGGAGCACGACGGCGGCGCGCCGCTGAGCAGCTTTTTCGAATTCCGCCTGCTGGTGGAAGGCGAAGCCGCCGCCCTGGCGGCCATCAGACATAATGCCGAACACAAGGCGCGCTTTGAAGGCTACCTCGAGCAAATGGTCCGCGCCATTGAGGAGCAGACTTCGGGCGCGGATCCGGACTACCGCTTCCATTGCCTGATTGCGGACGCGGCGGGCAATGAATACCTGAGCACCTTCACCAGGTACCTCTCCACAAAAATCTGGATGCTGGTGTACAGCGCCCGAGGGCTTTCCGGCAAGATCCGTAAACGCGCCCAGCGAGTGTACGCCGAACACAGGGCCATCTATGAGGCCATTGCCGCCCGCGATCCCGTGGCCGCGCGGCAGGCGGCCCAGGCCCATCTGCTGTGCAGCGCGCGGCGGCAGGGCATGGAACTTGATGTCCGGCACCTGGTCTGGGACAGCGGCAACGCGCGCTGCCAAGACGACGAGGCCTGAGCGGAACAGGCCCAGGCAGCCCCGGCGGCCCCGGCCCGGATATTGCGCGGGCAAACGCCCGCTGCGGCCAAAGGGGCGTCTCCTTCGGCAGTTCGCAAGGGGCGCGGCGCTCCCCTGACTCCCGTATGGGCGAAGCCTGCTCGCGGGCGCGCAAGAGCCGCGCCCTGCGGTCCGCATTTTCCCTCCCCCCATTTTTCGGCAGGGTTCTTGACGCAAAATTCGTAATTTTGTATGACAAATTACGGAAAATTGTGTCCGCTTTCATAAGGAAGTGATGGGATGGCCTCCTTGCAAGGTGTTGCTTTTACCTTTGGAAACACTGATTAATGGTCTTTTTGTCCTCTGGCTGCGCCCTGCTTCGAACAGGGCTTTTTCCGTGCGAAGCTCATGTATGTCTTGATACAGCTCGCTCCGCCCGGAACTAGCCTTCCTTGCCAGAGAACAAAAAACCTCATTAACCAGCGCTTCCCTATGCATGCCCGATTTCCTCGGGCGAGGGCATCCCATCACTTCCATAAAAATGCATCTGCGCGTGACCGTCCCCGCACACGGAAAAGCCGGCGCCCGTCCGGGCTGTGCCGCTTTTTGCCGCAGATGTGAACGCGTTGCGGGCGCGCAAGCAGGGAGATGTCTATGGAGGCAGTGAGCATTAACGAGCGCTGGTGCAAAGGCTGCGGCATCTGCGTGGCCTTCTGTCCCAAAGAGGCCCTTGTGCTTGAGCACGAAAAGGCCAGGCACATCCCGGACAGGTGCATAGCCTGCGGCATGTGCGAACTGTACTGTCCGGACCTGGCCATCACCGTGGACACCAGCAAAAAGCCCGCCAGGGCAAAGAAAGAGGTGGCCTGATGTCTCAGCGCAAGTCCAGCCGCGCCGGGGCCGGCGCCAAAGCCGCCGCCGCCGGGCACATCCATTTTGTCCAGGGCAACGAGGCCTGCGTACACGGCGCGCTCTATGCCGGAGTCAGCTTTTTTGCCGGCTACCCCATTACGCCGTCAACGGAAATAGCCGAACACCTGGCCGAGCGACTGCCCGGAATCGGCGGGGCCTTCATCCAGATGGAAGATGAAATCGGGGCCATGTGCGCGGTTTGCGGAGCGGCCCTTGCGGGCGCAAAAGCCATGACCGCCACCTCCGGCCCGGGCTTCTCCCTCAAGCAGGAGGCCATCGGCTATGCCTGCATGGCCGAAATTCCCTGCGTGGTGGTCAACGTGCAACGCGCCGGGCCATCCACCGGGCTGCCCACCAAGGTGGCCCAGGGCGATGTGAACCAGGCCCGCTGGGGAACGCACGGCGACCACTCCATAGTGGTGCTCACGGCCTCGTCGGTGCAGGACGTCTTTGCCATAACCGTTGAAGCCTTCAATATCGCCGAGATTTATCGCACGCCCGTGATCCTGCTTTTTGACGAAGTTGTCGGGCACATGCGCGAAAAACTGATCATCCCCGCCCCGGGCGAACTGCCCGTTGTGGAACGGCTGCGCACGGCGGTCAAGGCCGGGGTCAACTACCACCCCTATCTGCCGCGCGAGGACGGCCGCCTGCCCATCTCCGATTTCGGCGACGTCCACCGCTATAATGTTACCGGCCTTTTTCACGATATCTTCGGCTTCCCCACCGAAAACCCGGAGCAGGTGAGCAAACTCGTCTACCATCTGGTGGACAAGATCGAAAACCGTTCGCACCTGCTTGCGCGCTACAAGGAGTTTTACCTGGAGGATGCGGAGCATATACTCGTCTCCTACGGCTCCTCGGCCCGCAGCGCCAGGCACCTGGTGGAGGGACGCCGGCGCAAGGGGGACCGCATCGGCCTGCTTGAACTGCAGACGCTATGGCCCTTTCCGGCCCAGGTGGTGCGCGAAAAAACCGCGCATGCCAAAAACGTCTTTGTGGTGGAAATGAACCTGGGGCAGGTCATGGCCCAGGTCAAACAGGCAACGGCGCACCCGGACAGGGTTTTTCTGGTCAATCGCATGGACGGCATGCTTGTGACCCCCACGGATATAGGCAAGGTCATGCGCACCGTTGAAGGAAGGGGGTTCTGAGATGGCATTCCAGAAGCTGATCCGCGAACGCTTTTTCCCGCACCTGTGGTGCCCCGGCTGCGGCCACGGCACGGTGCTCAACGGCCTGCTGCACGCCGTGGACGAACTCGGCCTGGACCAGAGCTCCCTGTGCATGGTCTCGGGCATCGGTTGTTCGGCCCGTATTGCCGGTTATGTGGATTTCCACACCATGCACACCATGCACGGCCGCGCCCTGGCCTGCGCCACCGGCCTGAAGCTCGCCCGGCCCTCCCTGACCATCTTTGTGCCCATGGGCGACGGCGACGCCACAGCCATCGGCGGCAACCACTTCATCCATGCCTGCCGCCGCAATATCGACCTTACCGCCATTGTGCTCAACAACCGGATATACGGCATGACCGGCGGCCAGTATTCGCCCCTGTCGGGGCAGGGCATACTGGCCACCACCGCGCCCTACCGCAGCATCGACCCGGCCTTTGACGTGGTGCAGCTCGCCCTTGGCGCCGGAGCGACCTTTGTGGCCCGGACCACGGCCTTTCATGTGAAAGAGATCGGCAGCATCATCAAAAAGGCCGTGCAGCACAAGGGCATGTCCGTGGTGGAGATCTTCGTGCAGTGCCCGACCTACTTCGGGCGCAAGAACAAGATCGGCGATGCCGTGCAGATGCTCGAGCAATACCGCGACAGAACCGCGCCCCTTGGCTCGAAAAAGCTTGAAGCGGACCCGAGCCTCATTGCGCGCGGCATTTTCAAGGATGAGCAGCGGCCGGAATACTGTGAGGAATACGCCAAAATTATCGCCAGGGCGCAGGGCAAGGAGGCATAGAATGGATCGCTACCGTTTTCTCATGTCCGGTTCGGGCGGTCAGGGCGTAATCACCATGGCCATTCTCCTTGCCGAGGCGGCGGCCATTTATGAAGGGCGCAACGCCGTGCAGTCCCAGTCCTACGGCCCGGAAGCGCGCGGCGGGGCCACCCGCTCCGACGTCATCGTGTCCGACGGGCCGATATATTTTCCCAAGGTGACCCAGCCCAATTATCTTGTGGCGCTGACCAATGAAGCCATGGGCAAATACCTGCCCCTGATCCGGCCGGGCGGCATGTGCCTGTATGACAGCGATCTGGTGCAGCCCGACCTGCGCGTGGACGCAAGACGCAAGGGCCTGCCCATGCACCAGGCCGTTCTGGATACCCTCGGCCTCCCGGTGGCCTTCAATATCTGCGTGCTCGGGGCTTTGGCCGCCCTTACCCGCGTCGTGTCCCTGGGCGCGCTGGAAAAGGTTCTGGAAAGCCGCTTCGCCCCGGCGCATCACAAAAACAATAAAACAGCCCTGCATCTGGGCGCTGAACTGGCAAGGCCCCATGTGGATGACTGAGGCCGGCGGCAGGATCAGTGCTATGCCTCCGGCGGCCAAAGGGGCAGAGCCCCTTGGGCACCGGGGGCATATTCACCCATGCAAGGGGGATGCGATGAACATACATGAGTATCAGGCCAAGGAACTGCTGGCGGCCCATGGGCTGCCGGTGCCCCCGGGCGGGGTGGCGGCGACCCTTGAAGAGGCCCTGGCCGTGGCCGGGTCTTTGCCCGGGCCGACCTGGGTGCTGAAGGCGCAGATTCACGCCGGCGGCCGTGGCAAGGGCGGCGGGATCAGGCTTTGCGCGAGCATGGCCGAAGTGGCGGAAGCGGCCCGGAGCATTCTTGGCATGCGGCTGGTCACGCCGCAGACAGACCCTGAAGGCCGGCTGGTGCAAAAGATCCTGGTCGAGCAGGGCATGGACATTGAAAAAGAGTTGTACCTTGCCATCGCGCTGGACCGGAGCGCGGAGCGCCTGACCCTTATGGCCTCACCGGACGGCGGCATGGACATTGAAGAACTGGCCAAGCGGCATCCCGAGCGGATTTTCTGCACCCGTCTGGACGGGGCGCATCGGTTCTGGCCTTTTCAGGCGCGGCGGCTGCTGTTCGCTTGCGGTTTGGAGCAGGCGCAGGTCGGGCAGGGCGTGGACTTTGTGGGCAAGCTGGTGCGCCTGTGCGTGGACAAGGACGCCACGCAGGTGGAGATCAATCCCCTGGCCTTGAGCGGGGATGGTCGGCTGCTGGCCCTGGACGCCAAGATGAATTTTGACGAAAGCGCTCTCAAGCGCCATCCGGACATCGCGGCCCTTGAGGACCCGGACGAGACCGATCCCCTGGAGCGCAAGGCGGCGCAACTGGGAGTCAATTACGTGCGCCTGAACGGCTATGTGGGCACCATGGTCAACGGGGCCGGGCTGGCCATGGCCACCATGGACGCCATCAAGCAGGCCGGGGCCGAGCCCGCCAACTTTCTGGACGCCGGGGGCGGCGCCAGTGTGGAAATGGTGAAAAAGGGCTTTGAGGTCATGCTTTCCGACCCGAGGGTCCGGGGCATTCTGGTCAATATTTTCGGGGGCATCCTGCGTTGTGACGTCGTGGCCCAGGGGCTTGTGCAGGCAGCGGAGGAACTGGGCCTTGAACTGCCGTTGGTGGTGCGCATGGAAGGCACCAATGTGGAGGCCGGAAAAAGGATTCTTGCCGAGAGCGGTCTCAGCATCAGCACGGCCGCCTCCATGGACGAGGCGGCCAGGCTCATCGCGGACATGACAAAAGAAGTACGGCCGGAGGCGGCAGATGAGCATTCTTGTTGATGAAGATACGCGGGTGCTGGTCCAGGGGCTCACGGGGCGGGAGGGCATGTTTCACGCTGAGCGGATGCTCGAATACGGCACGAAGATTGTGGCGGGCGTCACTCCCGGCAAAGGGGGGCAGCGGGTCCATGGGGTGCCGGTGTTCAATACGGTTGCCGAAGCCGTGGAACGGACCGGCGCGGACACAAGCGTGATCTTCGTGCCCGCCGCAGCCGCGACCGACAGCGCCTGTGAGGCCGCTGAAGCGGGCATCAGGCTCGTGGTGATGATCACCGAGCATATTCCGGTGCTGGACATGGTGCGTTGCAAGGCTTTTCTGGACAGCATGGGAACGATGCTCATCGGCCCCAACTGTCCCGGCATCGTAAGCCCCGGCAAATGCAAGATCGGCATCCAGCCTGCTTACATCCACAAGCAGGGCGGCATAGGCCTGATCAGCCGCTCCGGCACCCTGACCTATGAGGCCGTGCACCAGTTGAGCGCGGCAGGGCTAGGCCAGAGCACCTGCATCGGCATCGGCGGCGATCCTGTGCCGGGTCTGAATTTTGTGGACCTTCTGCGTATGTTCCGCAAAGACGCGCAGACAGAGGCGGTCTGCGTTATCGGCGAAATCGGGGGCGACAACGAGGAAAGGGCCGCTGCCTATATCAGGCAGAGCCAGTATCCCAAGCCGGTGTTCGGTTTCATTGCCGGCCTGACCGCGCCGCCGGGCAAGCGCATGGGGCATGCCGGGGCCATTATCAGCGGCTCCAGCGGCAGAGGCGAGGACAAGATCGCCGCCCTGGAAGCGGCTGGGGTCACCGTGATCCGGCAACTCGGCGCCTTTGGCGCTACCGTTGCCGCAAGTCTGCGCCAGAGGGCCTGATCCGGCCCGCCCTGACATGTGAGCTCCGAGGGGGCTTTGCCCCCTCGGACTCTCCGGCAGGGCCAGCGGCCCCCTGCACCCGCGATTGTCT
>JAJDJN010000218.1 GCA_030267245.1 Desulfovibrio sp. OttesenSCG-928-A18 | reverse complement strand
CCGGTCACGCCTTCGCGTTGGCCCACGTAGCCCTGTACGCCCAGGTCAAAGGTCAGGGGCAGATCCATGGTGGGCTTCAGGGAGAAGCCGATTTCGCCGATGCCGGTGTCTCCTTCAAGGTCTGGCGCGCTTATGCGGTAGCCGTTGGTGTATGCTCTGGCCTTGCCGTCGAACTCGTGTTCCCAGGCCGCGCCGATATAGGGGCTGATGTATTCGTTGACTTTGTATGAGAAGCGCGAACCGGCCCGCAGGCGGTGTGAATCCACGTCATCAAAGCGCACCCTCTCGCCGGTGGAGAGGCCGACGCTGTCGCCTTCCTGCCGGGTCCAGAAGTATTTGCCGTACAGGTCCAGGGAGGCGTTTTCCGTAATGTTCCAGACGTAGCCAGCGCCGAAGTGCAGACTGTAATAGAGCGAGGAGCTGTCGTAATCCGCTTTGCGGCCTCTGGCGTCGCGCAGGTCCGAGCTGTCGTAGTCGTTGTGCACCCTGCCCATGCGGCCCGACGCTTCGGCGTAAACATGGCCGGGGCCGGTATCGGCAAAGTCCATGCGGGCCAGAATGCCGCCGCCCGCGTAGCGGGTGTTGCCGTCGCCGTCAACGGAGGCGGCGTTGCTGAAGCTGTTGTACGTGTCGTAGGAGCCGTTGCCGTATTCGAAGAAGGCGCCCAGGGTCAGGCGGCCGGGGGCCAGATCCGTGCCAAGGGCCAGGCCGGTGATCAGGCTGACGCTGTGCATGTCAATGTGGGAGCCGGTTTTATAGCGCATCATGGCGCCGGAGGCGGCGCCGAAGCCGGCCAGCCGTCTGCCGTGGGCGGTCCCGGCGCGCACGGCGGCGTCCATGCCTTGTCCGGAGGCCAGGTCCGCGCCTTGCAGCGTCAGGCCCATGCCGGCGAGGTAGCCTTCGGAAAGGGCCTTGGCCCCTTTTGCCGCGCCGCCTTTGCCCACGGTGGCCTGCAGGCTGTAATTGGAGTGGGTCAGGGCGATGTCGTGGACCACGGTGACGCCCACGCTCAGCTTTCCGTCGCCCTGGACGGCCGTTCCCGTCAGGCCGCCGCTTGCCTGCAGCAGTGGGAGTTGCGTACCCGGCTGGAGCTTTGTGCCGCCCGCGACCCCCAGGTTGACCCGGCTGCCGTCGATATCGGCCGCGCCGCTTACCAGGAGCATGGGTCCGGTGCTTTCGTCGGTCACAATGAAGTTCAGGGTGGAGTCAGTGGCGTCCAGCTTGCCCTTGTAGCTCGCGCCGCCCTGCCAGACGGTCAGGGAGCCGCCCTTCAGGGAGTGGGCGTATCCGTTGCTGTCAAAGGTCGTGCCGCCGTGCAGGGTCAGGTCTTTGGAAGAAGTCAGGTCGCTGCCCAGTTTCAGGGTGCCGCTTTTTACTGTGCTCATGCCTGTGTAGCTGTTGGTTCCGGCCAGGATGAGCGTGCCGGTGCCGGCATCGGCCGTCAGGCCGCCGCTGCCGGAGACGGAGTTGGCGAAGCTGCCGTCAAAGGCCAGTTCCAGGGTCGCGACCGGGCCGGTTGTTACGCCGCCCGCGCCGGCTGCGCGGCTGTCGGTCAGCCTGAGGCTGCCGCTGCTGACGGTGGTGCCCTTGCTGTAGGTGTTGGCGCCGGAGAGGATCAGGGTGCCGTCGCCCTGTTTGACCAGCGCGCCCGCGCCGGAGAGGGTGCCGGCAAAGGTGGAGTCCGTGTCCTGGTTGACGGTCAGCTGGCCGAGTTCAATGTCGCTTTCCTTGTCGCCCGTGAGTCCGCCCACGGTCTGGGCCATGCCGTTCATATTCAGGGAAGCGTTGTTTTGCAGTTGCAGTCCCGAGGTCGAGCCGAAGGCGTTGTCGGTGGTCATGGTCACTTTGCCGGCATCAATGGTGGTTTTGCCGCGATAGTTGCTGTTGGAGTTGCCCACTTCCACTTCCCGGTCGCCGACAAAGGCGAAGCCGCCCTGGCCGGTCAGCGGGACGCTCAGGCCGGGCTTTGTTGAAACGCTTTGGCTGGAATCCAGGACCACGGTTTTGCCGTCAAGGGCTTCCAGCCCGGTCAGGCCGTAGCCGAGGTAGACGCCGCTGCCCCTGGCTCCGGCGGGCGGGCTTACGCCGGCGTCCAGCACGCTGACGGTGTAGCTGAAGCTGGCTTTGCCCACCAGATCCGAGCCGTCGAGGATATCGCGCAGCGCGCCGTTATTGGCGGCGCCGGCCAGGGCCAGGCTGCCCTTCCGGTCAATTGCGGCTGTTGCGACGAGCTGTTTCTGGTACAGGTTTGAGTCGGAGGAGGCGTAGTCGTAAAAGGAGAAGTTGCTTGTGGAAATGACGACGCTGTCCAGGGCTGCCCCGTCCACTGTGACCGTGCCGCCCTTTGCCGTGATCGACAGGCTTGCGAGGCTGAGCAGGGCATCGCCGGCAAAGGACAGGTCGCCGCCGTTGAAGGTCAGGCCGCCGATGGCGCGGTTCAGGTCCAGGCTGGCGCCGGCTTCGGCGTCCAGTTGCAGGCTGGCGGTCGTGAGGCCGGTAGCGGCGTTGGCGTCAAGGGCCAGGCTGCCGCGCTCCAGTTGCACTGTGCCGGTGAAGGCGCCGCCCACTCCGGACCCGAAAGTCAGGGCGTTGCCGCTCGCGCCCAGGTCAAAGGCCAGGTTGCCGGAGCCGAGCAGACGGTTGACAAAGCTGTGCGCCCCGGTTTTTGTCAGGGCCAGGGTACCGGCGCTGACGTTCAGCTCGCCGGTCAGGGCCAGATCGCCCGTGAGGCTGAGCCGTCCCGCGCCGGTCTTTTGCAGTTTGCCCGCGCCGGAAATGCTGTTGCCGTAACTGAGAGTGCCGGAGTCGTGATTGAATTCCAGGGCGCCGCCCGAGGCAATGCTGATGCCAGAGGAAGAAAGGGCGGCGGCCTTGCCGCTCAGGACCAGGAGGCCGCCCTTGACGACGGTGGCGCCGCTGTAATCGAGGTCGCCGGACAGGGTCAGGCTGCCGGTTCCGGATTTGGTCAGGCCGCCGGCGCCGGTGATGAGGTTGTTGTTGTTGTGCGCGCCGGAGTCGTAATCGAATTCCAGGGTATGGCCCGAGGCGAGGCTGATGCCGGAACGGAAGTTTATGTCGTTGCTGAACACGGTGCCGGCCGGCGAGGTCGCGGCCAGGTGCAGCGCGCCGTTACTGGCGATGGCCCCGCCGCTGAAGTTGTAGCCGTCCGCCGTTACCCGCATGGAGCCGACCGTGACGCCGCCCGGGTCCACGCTGACGCTTCCGGCTCCGGTGGGGCCGAAGCTGGCGCTGTCATCGTTGATGAAATAGCTCGCGCGCCCGTCGTCCTCGCGCTTCCAGACCGTATTGGCCGCCACGTCGCTGTTCCATGTATTTCCGGCGCTGCCGTTCCAGAGCAGGGCCAGGGCGCTTTCGGACAGGGTAAGGACGAGCTTGGCCTGTCCGCCCTGTCCGCCCTGCCCGCCCTGTTCGTCATGGCTGATGCCCAGGCCGATGTTCTGGCGGCTGCCGGGGGCCGCTCCCCTCACGGTGATGTCGGCGGCATTGATCGTTCCCGACAGGGATGTGGCGCTGATGATGGTGTAGGCGCCGTTCAGCCAGGAGGCTATGTCTATTTTGCCGCCGGTCAGTCGGGCTTCGCCTTCGACCTGGATTTGGTCCGAGCTGTTGTTGGGGCCGAGGTCAAGCAGGTAGCTGACGCCGCTGAACGAGATCGAATCGCCGCGCATGCTCAGGGTGCCGATGCTGCCCTTGCCGCCGGGGGCCACGGCAGTTCCGCTGTTCAGGGTGACTTTGTCCAGGATGCCCGTACCGGCGAGGACGCCGCCGGCCAGGGTGAACTCCGGGCTGACCCGGCCGTTCACGGTCAAGACGCCGCTGCCCTGTTTGCGCACTGTTCCCGTGCCGTGGATGTTGCCGGCCAGGGTCTG
>JAJDJN010000217.1 GCA_030267245.1 Desulfovibrio sp. OttesenSCG-928-A18 | reverse complement strand
AAAGTACCGCAGGCTATTCCGCCTGCTCATCCTCCCGGCGGTGCCTTGGCAGGTTCTTTTGCATGGCCCTGGTGATGCCCAGGTGGTTGTCCGGCACATCCTTGGTGATGACCGAACCGGCGCCGATGAGTGAACCGGCGCCCACGCTTACCGGGGCTACCAGGGCCGTGTTGGAGCCTATAAAGGCGCCGTCGCCGATGCGGGTCTGGTGCTTTTCCCTGCCGTCATAATTGCAGGTGATGGTGCCTGCGCCGATATTAACCTTTGCGCCCACATCCGAATCGCCGATGTAGCTCAGGTGCCCGGCCTTGGCCCCCTTGCCCAGGCGGGATTTTTTCACTTCCACGAAATTGCCAACATGGGCGTCCTCTTCCAGCAGCGCGCCCGGCCGCAGACGGGCAAAGGGCCCGGCCGTTGCCAAAGGGCGCAACTGCGCTGATTGCACATGGCTGAAGGAGTGCAGCTTCGCCCCCCGCTCAAGAACCGCGTCCTGCAAGCGGCAGTGCGAGGCGATATGCGTTTGCGGACCGATGCGGCTTGCGCCGTAAATTTCGCAGGGGCCGGTGATGTCCGCGCCCGGCGCTATTTCTACATAGGGGCCGATGCGCACGCTGTCGGCGGCGCGGATGATTACGCCCCGCGCCTGGTGCGCGCGCACAAGCTCAGCGCGCAGCCCTTCTTCGGCCCGGGCCAGTTCCTCGGGGGTGTTGATGCCCAGCAGTTCCTGCCCGCCCTCAAGGGCATAGCCAAAGACCCGCAAACCGCGCCGCACGCCAAGGCCCACAAGATCCGTGATGTAGTATTCGGCCCCAGCATTATCCTTTGTCAAAAGCGGGAGCAGTTCCTTGAGGACCGCCGCGCGCAGGCAGTAGACGCCGGCGTTCACCTCGCCCGTGGCAGGGCCGTGCGCGGCTTCGTCATACTCCTTGGCTTCGACAATGGCGGTCACGTCGCCATCGTTGCGCACAACGCGGCCGAAAGCGCCCGGGTCATCCAGAAACATGGTGGCAAAGGCTATGTCCGCCGCGCCGGTCAGGGCCTGCTGCGCGAAAAGACGTATTTCCTCAAGGGGCAGAAGCGGGGTGTCGCCGTTGACCACCAGCAGGTACTCAAGCCCCCAGGCCTGCACAAAAGGCCAGGCGCACTGCAGGGCGTGGCCCGTGCCCAACTGCTCCTCCTGCAGGATGAAGCGGCTGGCCTCATCGGGAAAGGCGGCGCGCAGTTCCCTGGCCCCGTGCCCTATGACCACACGAATCTGCGTGCCGCACAGCGCTTTGCACTTGTCCAGCACATAGCGCAGCATGGGCTCTTCCAGTATGCGCAGCAGGCCCTGACCGGCGTTAGTATTACACGCATAGCTGGGAATATGTTTTGCCATATCATGTAAAATGCCCTATACAAATCGGTAGTCCGTAAAAGAACGGCTGTCCTTTTTCGCAGCCGTGAGCAATACCATTCTTCAGGAGGCACTTCATGCAGCCGCAGACAGCATCGCATTTTTTCAAAGCCCTTTACGGCGTCGCCACCGTGATCAACTCCAGCCTGAACCCGCAGGTTGTCCTGCAAAAAGTTGTGGAACAGGTGGTGCAGGCCCTTTCCTGCAAAGCCTGCACCTTGCGGCTGCTGGATCGCTCGGGCAAATATCTGCTTGCCAGCGCAAGCACGGGATTGAGCAAGGGCTACCTGCGCAAGGGCCAGGTGGAGCTTCTCAAAAGCCGCATCGACACCGATGTGCTCGGCAACGGCAAGCTTTTCTACGTTGGCGATGTGACCAACGACGCCCGTTTCCAGTATCCGGATGCGGCCAAGACCGAAAAGCTCGCTTCGATCATGGTCGCCCCCCTGCTGGTGGACAAAAAGCCCATCGGCATCCTGCGCATATACACCGACGAGGTGCGCGAATTTTCCCAGGATGAACAGGACTTTCTGATGGCCGTGGCCCACGTGGCCGCCATTGCCATTGAAAATGCGCGGCTCCATGAGGCGCTGCGCTCGGACTACGAGCTTTTGACCCAGTATAACTATCAGATATTTGAAGATTAATGGCATCTTTCGTCATGGGCCCCAAAGAGCGGCGCGGCCCCGCAAAGCCCGGGCCGCGCCAGGGGGCGCTGACGGGCGGTGACACATACAACCGTAACCGAACAGGACAGCATAATGAGTAAAACACGCGTAGCCATCAACGGATTCGGGCGCATCGGCCGTCAGGTCTTTCGTGCTTTGTACGAACAGTACAGGGATAAAGTGGAGATCGTGGCCGTCAATGATCTTTTTGACGCGAACACGAACTTCCACCTTCTGGAGTATGACACCAACTACGGCCCCGCCCCCTTTACCGCGCAGGTGGAGGGAGATACCGTACATGTGGACCAATGGACGGTCAAAAGTTTTGCGGAGCGCGACCCCAAACTCCTGCCCTGGGGAGAGCTGGGCGTGGACGTGGTGGTGGAGTCCACCGGCATCTTCCGCACCGGCCCGCAGGCGGAAGTGCACCGCCAGGGCGGGGCGAAAAAAGTGATCATCACCGCGCCCACCAAAGAAGAGGACATTACCATCGTGCTCGGAGTCAATCAGGACGAATATGACCCGGACAAGCACAACATAGTGTCCAATGCATCCTGCACCACAAACTGCCTGGCGCCCATGGCCATGGTCATGCACAAGGCCTTTGGCATCACATCCGGCACCATGACCACCATTCACTCCTATACCAACGACCAGCGCATTCTGGATTTGCCGCACAAAGACCTGCGCAGGGCCAGGGCGGCCGCCTGCAACATCATCCCCACCTCGACCGGAGCGGCGCAGGCCGTGGCCAAGGTTATCCCCGAACTCAAGGGGCGTTTTTCCGGCTACTCCCTGCGCGTGCCCACCCCCACCGTGTCGGTGGTGGATTTTGTGGCTGTTCTGGAAAAGCCAACGGATACCGAAACCCTGCGCAAGGCGCTCAAAGACGCCGCCCAGGGGCCCCTCAAGGGCATTATGGCCTACAGCGAACTGCCTCTTGTATCCATGGACTTCAAGGGCAACCCGCATTCCTCCATTGTGGAAGCCGAGTACACGGCCATGTCCGCCCCCACCCTGGCCAAGGCCGTATCCTGGTATGACAACGAATGGGGCTATTCCTGCCGGGTGGCAGACCTGATCGATTTGATGGCGCGTAAAGGTTTGTAACAATCCCGCCAAGCTTCGGGGTAAAGGCTGCGTCGCAAAGGCGCAGCCTTCCCCGTCGGGCCCTCCTCCCCCCTGCCTTTTCTCCGTGCCTCTCTTGCCTGAGGCCTGTGAGTCGGATATTATCCACACTGCCCATGATCGCGCCCAGGCCTGTTTTCCGCACGGCCGGTCGCGGCAAGGCGATCTTGAGCAATGACGCTTCAAATAGTCGTTTAACGGCAAGCAAGGCTTGCCGAGGACTCTTTGGCGACAGGGCTTTGTCTCCAAAGCCTTGTGGGCATTGCAAGTATGAAATGCTCTATCTGCCAGTAACCTGTACCTGTAGGGGTTTTTTTATGAATAAACGATTCAGTTTGTTGTTTGCCGGAGTTCTGGGCATCTGCCTTGTGCTTGCCTGCGCCTGCACGGGCATGGCGGCAGAGGCCTTCACCAAGGGGCAGAAAGTTGTTGTCAGCGCCGCCGACGGTGAAACCCCCGCCTATGCGTCGCTAGAGGACGCGCAAAAGGGCGTGGACGATGCCGACATGCTACAGGCGCCGCAGGAGTTGTTTTCCCGTAGAATGTACAACCCTGTTTATGTGGTTGTGGAGCAGCAGGGCGAGTGGCTGTGCCTTGTAGAGGAGGGCATGGAGGAAGAGGCCCCGGTCTGGGCCAGGGTGGCGGACATGACCGATCTGGCGGGCTATCTGGCCGATCCGGCCAACAAGGAAGTGACCAGCTGTCCGGATGAATA
>JAJDJN010000223.1 GCA_030267245.1 Desulfovibrio sp. OttesenSCG-928-A18 | reverse complement strand
AATATTCATAACACCCTGATAAATATTAGAAATAATGAAGGACAGGAGCCATGCCCACTTGGCGTAAAGCCTTGCTTATCAAGGGGAAAGAGGCCTGCTCCGCCCGGTGGATCACAGTCAACAAATGCTCATTCAACATACGCCAATTAACTTTTCTTCAAATAGCTCAATAAAGCACAAACATTCGCCACTATCACGCCAAGCCACATAGAACGGGCAAAGGAAAAATATTTTTTTCGCGGCAATTCACACAAAACGTAATATGCTAAAATTGCAATTATTTTTCTATCAACCCGCATTTACGGGCAAAGGATAGCGTCCGCAAGTGAAGCGTTCGCCCTCGGGGCAATGGCCGAGGCGCTCACAACGGGCTCCGGCAAAGGTAAAGACCTCGGGCAGGACTTCGCGGCACTTGCGCAGCATGGCCTGGGCAAGCTTGCGGATCTCCCACTGGGCGCGCATGCAGCAGCGATGCTCAAAGAAATTGAGCAGAGAACGGCAGTTCATGCTCAGGACAATGCGCGTTTCCGCCGCCTGGGGCAGCAAAAACCGCGCGTCTTCCTTGGCCTTTGTACTGCCCGCCTTTTCCAGCAGCCCTTTTATGTCCCGGTATGCGGCGCCTATGGCCTGGATGCAGTCCAGAAAAAGCATTCTGGCCTCGGGGTTTCCGTCTATGGAGGGGGGGATGATATAATTGAAATCGCTGCCGTCCACATAGCGTTGACTCTGCTGCGAATAGGAGGCTATGCGATGCCGGACCAACTGGTGGGTAAGCGCGCGGGATACGCCCTGGGCGGCAAAGGTAAAACTGACATGCTCGATGGGGCTGACATGCCCTGAAGCCATGACCTGCTCAAGAAAGTCCGCCTGCTTTTCCCTGGGGATCTCTCCGTTCAGGAGCCTGGGCCACATGTCCGCCACAAATCCGGCATGGTAGCATTGCCGAAAAGCCGCATATATCAGGGAAAGGGCGTCGGGTGTATGGGCCAGAAGCTCGACCTGCAACTGTGTTTCCGCCATGGAATCCTTCCTGTGGCACGCCTGGGGCCTGTATCCAATTGGACACAGACCCCAGCCTGAATATTGCATTAACGCCAGCAAACTCGCTGTATATTCATCGTAAAAACAGGGCCTTGCACTATAGACTGCCGAGTTTGGCCGATCTGCAAATTGTAAAGGCCTCTTTTATGGTATGTGCTCAAAATCCGTTTCGGATTTTGAGCTAAAGGCACGCTGCGCTGCTCGCTTGCGGACCGCCTGCGCCAGCAAGCGGCCCGGGCTAGCCAAGCATGTTCAAATGCCGGTAAGCCTTGGCCGTGGCCATGCGTCCGCGCGGGGTGCGCTTTAAAAAGCCGCTTTGTATAAGGTAGGGCTCATAGATGTCCTCAATGGTGCGCACATCTTCGGAACAGGCCACCGCAAGGGTTTTGAGCCCGGCCGGGCCGCCGCCGTAATGCTCTATCAGCACCGTGAGCAGCTTGCGGTCCATCTGATCAAGGCCGCTTTCGTCCACATCCATTCTGGCCAGGGCGTGGGCGGCTTCATGCTCCCCAATGACAGAGGAACCGCGCACGGTGGTGAAATCGCGCACCCGCCGCAGCAGGCGGTTGGCGATGCGCGGCGTGCCGCGCGAACGACGGCCGATTTCCAGAGCCCCGTCCCCGCTGATGCTCACATTCAAAATACGCGCCGTACGCTTGACAATCCGGGCGAGTTCCTCCGGAGAATAAAACTCCAGGCGCAAAATGACGCCGAAACGATCGCGCAGGGGGGAAGAAAGCAGGCCAATGCGGGTGGTGGCCCCCACCAGGGTAAAGGGCTCCAGGTCAATCTTCACCGTACGCGCGCCCGGCCCCTGGCCGATGACCAGATCCAGCTTGAAATCCTCAAGGGCGGGGTACAGCACTTCTTCCACGGCAATGGGCATGCGATGGATTTCATCAACAAAAAGTATATCATTGCGGCCCAGGTTCGTGAGAATGGCCGCCAGATCGCCGCTGCGCTCGAGCACCGGTCCGGAGGTGGAAACAAGACTCACGCCGAGTTCCGCCGCCATGATCTGGGCCAGGGTTGTTTTGCCCAGTCCAGGGTTTCCGTGGAACAAGGTGTGATCCAGAGCCTGCCCCCGTTCTTTGGCAGCCTGCAGATAGACCTTGAGATTGGCGCGCAAATCCTCGTGCCCGATGAATTCGTCCAGAGCGCGTGGGCGCAGCTGTTCGTCAGGAATCATGGCCGCGCCCCTGCCGCCGTCGGCCCTGCCGCTCATGACCGCCCCCTGGCCAGGGCCTTGAGGGCGGCCCGGAGCGCGCCGCTTACATCCAGATCAGCTTCGGCCCGCAGCACCTGCCGCGCGGTTTGCAGGGCGTCCTGCTCGTCGTAGCCGAGGTTGACCAGCCCGGCCACCGTATCGGCCAGCACACCGCCGGGGCGGCCGGCCGCCGCCGGATCTCCACCGCCCTGCGCGACCTGGGTGACCGAAGCCTTGAGCTTGTACTTGAGTTCCAGAAAAATCTGCTGCCCGGTTTTCTTGCCGATGCCGGAAACCCGCTGCAAGGAGAGCATGTCGTCCTCGGCCACCATACGCCGCAGATCATCCGGCCGGAACACGGACAAAATCGCCGTGGCCGTGCGCGCCCCCACCCGGGAAATGGAAATAAGCACCAGAAAGCATTCCCGCTCGTCCCAGCTGTCAAAGCCATAGAGCTCAAGGGCGTCTTCCCTGACCACCGTGGCCGTATAAAAAAAGACGCTCTCCCCCCGCTCCGGCAGACGGGCCAGAGTATGGGCGGCAAGAAAGACCTCGTAGCCGACACCGCCGGGGCTGACAAGAATGCACGCGTTTTCCGTGATTTCGGCTATTCTGCCTTCAACATAGGCGATCATGGTACATCCTGGCCGAACATTGCGCCTGGCCGTATTTGCATGAGTAAAATGCCTCCGGCGGCCAAAGGGCCGCCGCCTGTTTGGAATCCCCGCAAGGGGGATGATGCCCCCCGACCCTGGTATTGTCGATCCACATCCACCGGGCCGGCCCGAAAAGGGCTGCCCGCCGCAAGGCGGGCGTGGCATGCCGCAAGAATTCGTCCGAGTGTAGCCTATTCCGCTTTGCTTGCAAATGCCCGACTTCTCTGCCTTGCGCAGAAAAATCCGCTCCGCGCCGCTTGATCAGGCAGGGGCGCTTTCAGGCCACAACTTGCCCTGAACGTCGGACCAGACTGTTTCGGGCTCGATTTCGGTCATGCAACGGTGATGCCGCAGGGGGCAGACCTTGGGCCCATGCAGGCCGCAAGGCCGGCACGACAGCTCGCGTTCAAAAACCGTGGAGCCCTCGCCCCGGGGGAAAAATCCCAGCCCCCGCACGGTGGGGCCGAACAGGGCCGTCACGGGCGTATGCTGCGCCCAGGCAAGGTGCATGGGGCCGGAATCATTGCTCAGGTAGCAGGAAAGACGGCCGATATAAGCCGCGAGTTGCGGCAGATCCAGACTGCCGGCCAGATTGCGCAGCCTGCGCGCCGTCGGCCCGTCGATACCTTGCGCTATCTCCGAATGCACCCCGGCGCAGACCTCTTCTTCCCCCGGGCCGCCAAAAAGCAGCACACTTGCCCCCCGCTTGAGCGCCAGTGCGCCCACCTGGGCGAAATACGCCGGCGGCCAGCGCTTGGTGGGCCAGACCGAGCCCGGGTGCATGCCCAAAACCGGCCCATGCAGGCCGGAAAAATAATCCTGGGCCAGGGCCTGGGTCTTGGCCGGCAGGGACAGTTCCGGCCAGTCCACAAGCTCCCCATCCCCCAAAGGCAGCAGGAG
>JAJDJN010000216.1 GCA_030267245.1 Desulfovibrio sp. OttesenSCG-928-A18 | reverse complement strand
TCCTCATTAATCAGTGTTTCCTAAAGCAGTTCCACAAGGGCGATGCCGTCTTCTGCGGCGCTTTTGAAGACCATGGCGGGCACAAGCACCCTGCCCTGGCCTTCGGCGCTGTCAAAGCGTCCGGCGTTGTCGCCGCCGAGGATCACAAAAGCCGGAGCGTTGACAGCCGGCTGCGCGCCGTTGACAAGGCGCACGAATATGCGCGCGCCGCTACGGCCTGTGCGGGCCACGGAACAGAGATCGCCCTGAAAATAACAGGCCCGGCCGGCGCTGTTGCTGGGCATCTGTTGCGCGCGCACGCTGACGCCGGCGATGTCGGCGGCGCTGTCGCTCTCGCCGGGCAGCACGGCGGCCAGTTCGTTGATGCCGGGCCGCAGGGCCGAGGCATTGGCCTTTGCGACCACGGCAAGACCGGCCTCAAGGCCATTTTCGCCGACAGGGCCGGTGACGAAGGAATCGACCAGATTCAGGTCCGAAGCATAGGCCAGGGCTCCGGCCAGGGCGCTGCCCTGCTGATCGTGGTAGTCGCTTTGCGCAAAAGCGTTGCGCTCGGGCACATAGAAATTGGGCATTATGGTCTCCTTTTTAGATGACGGTCGGTCCGCACTTCCTGTGCGGACACTCCCTGTCGCGTTGCGTTCGCGACGCCGGAAGCAAGTTCCGGCTGCTCACTCCACGCTCCGCCCGGGACAGGGCGGGGGCCGCCTTCCTGGCGGCCGAGGTCACGATTGTTTTAGATGATTGTTTTAAATTACGGTCGGTCCGCATGATTGTTTTAGATGACGGTCGGTCCGCATGATTGTTTCGGATGACGGTCGGTCCGCACTTCCTGTGCGGACACTCCCTGTCGCGTTGCGTTCGCGACGCCGGAAGCAAGTTCCGGCTGCTCACTCCACGCTCCGCCCGGGACAGGGCGGGGGCCGCCTTCCTGGCGGCCGAGGTAGGGATTGTTTTGGATGCGAGGGGGGTGAAGCGCTATGACCAGTGTCGGCAAGGACAATGTGCGGGTCCAGGGGGCCACTGCCCCCTGGCGGGGATTCCAAAGGGGCGGCGCCCCTTTGGCCGCCGGAGGCATACTCCAGATCTCCCTAACTCCCTAAGCCTTGTTTCGCAGCTTCATGGGGCGCAGAATTCGGTCACGGGCGTTCTGGAAGCCGGCGGCGCCGGGCTCGGCGGGGCTTTTGCGGCCGTTGAGCACACGTCCGGAATCGGCCAGTTGCGCGAGATAGTCGCGGGCCTGAAGCAGCAGAGTCTCAAAGGCGCCGTCAAAGGCGTCCTGGGTCCAGTTCTCGGTCTTCATTCCGCGCGCGCCGAGCAGGCTGTTGACCAGCACGGCGCGGCGGCCGGCCATGGTGGCGCAGCCGGTCAGCTGCTTGTCCAGTTCCTTGCGCCCGATCTGCGTCTGTTCCTTGCCCGGAATGCGCGCGCTTGCGTCAGAGGGCTTTGCTGCGTCGTATGAGCCGGCTCCGCCATGTTCGGGCTTTGCTTCATTCCATTCTGACGTATGCGCCAGACGGTGATTTTCCGCCTCGATAATGCATTGCTCGGCCTCCTTTTGTTCGGCGGCTTCGCGGGCCAGAGCTTCACGCGCTTCGGGTGATTCAAGCTCGGCAATGGTCTTTTTCGCCTGTTCCAGGGCGGCGCGGATTTCTTCGGCTTCCTTTTCCAGGCTGGCAAAACGCTGGGCAAGGTCTGTGTTTTCGGCCCTGCTGTTGTCAAGCTCCTGCCTGTCAGCGCTTTTTTGCTCCTCAAGCAGCAGTTGCGCTGATGCGGCGTCATCCTCGTTGCTGAAACGCACGGTCTTCTGCACTTTGCCGATGTGGACTTTCAAGGTGGTGGGGGTACTGTTTCCCGACATGTTTATGACTCCTTTCCGCTCTGTTTCACCCCTGCCGCCGGACTGCGGCGGGGCTGTTGACGCCGCGCGCAGCCGCGCCAAAGACGCGGCCTTGCGGCCGTTTATGATACGCACCTCGCTGCCGCAGCGGCCCATGCCTTTGGGCAGCAAAAGCACGTGGTTGAACCTGAGTTCACTTTGTATGGCGTGGTAAGTGATGCCGTCATGGCTGCCGGAACGCAGCACAAGCCGGCCCTCGTAGCCGGCGGAGACCTCGACAAGGGTGCCGTTGATGATGTCACGGATGGCTTCGGGGTCGAAAATACGCATGTCGCATTGAACGCAGCCCGATTCCGTAACCCTTGGAGCACCCGCGACCACGCCCACGGTAAGGCCGTCGGCCAGGGTGTTGGCGGCGTCGCGCCACTGGTGCCACTCCTCGCCCGGGGCCAGCAGCGGCACGGTAACGGGCTTGCCTTCAAGGCTGGCCAGGGCCTCGGGGGTGAACTCGCCGCGCGGCACAAACTGCATGACCGGATCAATGCCGGGCAGCAGCTCCAGGCTATCGCATTCAGCGGCGCTGTAGGGGTACACGCCTTGCTTGAGCACGTGCGCGGTCACGCGCAACATGCCGTCTCCGTCAATGCGCCAGTTACAAAAGGCTGCCGCCTGGCTGTTATAGGCAATCATGTTGACCTGCCTTGCTGCTAAGGTGAATGACAAGGGTTTGCGGCGGACAAAGAGGACGGCCCCTTTGAAAATCCCGCCAATGGACCGCAGCCCGGAACCGGAAGATTTTCTTTGATGCCGGGAATCCAGGGGCTGATTAACGAGGATTTTTGTTCTCTGGCAAGGAAGGCGAGTTTCGGGCGGAGCGAACTGTATCAAGTCATACATGGGCTTCGCACGGGGCATCATGCCCCCTGGCGGGTCCAGGGACGGAGCTTATGGCAGGGATTTCAACGGGATGAAGGGCAAACAAAAAGGGCATCAATCCTTGTTTCCCCAAAACAGGGACCACAAAGGATCATATATAACGGCAAGAAAAAAGAGTGGAGAAGAAGCCGACGGGATCTGGAAAGCAAAAAAGGAAAATACGTGAAACAAAAGCTTATAACGCAATATACTAATACAAATAAGCTACCATGTAAAGCATTTTTTCAAAAGGACGGATTGCAAGCGGCCTTTCCCTATCTTGACGGGTGGCAAAAGTAGTCTATGCTTGCACCCGAAGGCGGAGCCAAGGAAGTGCCGATTATGGTCTTTTTGCCCTCTGGTTGCGCCCTGCTTCGAACAGGGCTTTTTCAGTGCGAAGCTCGTGTGTGTCTTGATACAGCTCGCTCCGCCCTGAACTCGCCTTCCTTGCCAGAGAACAAAAATCCTCATTCATCTGCGCTTCCCCAAGGCAAACAAACAGCGATGCCGCTCCAAAGCTGCCGCAAGCCTGGCGAGTTGTCCATCCGGCGCAGCGGCTGCTGCAACTGAAGGAAGATGGCTTATGCGTAACGTTTTTTCACTGTTTGCCTGCATGGCATGCTTGCTGTTTTGCGGGTTTCTTTTATCCCCCCCGGTGGTGGCGCAAAGCGACGCCTCCGGCGTCGCTGCGGCAGGCGCTCTCCCCTCCGCTTTCATCGCTCTGGCTCCGGACGAAATGAATCATGCTGATGCGATGACTTATTGCGCCAAACAAGGCGGAAGCTTGCCGCTGATTGACGGCAAGACTTCGCTTGATTTTCCGCCCAACGGCCTCCGCGTGGATGGATTCGGTCTTGTTGGAGATCCCTGGCCTTGCTCTTTGCCCAACGCCAATTTTTGGTCCGGAACGGCGCATGGCTCTTTCCCCGGCAACTTCTGGGTTATGGACGGCGATAACCTCGGAAACTACATCTGCCTCACCTCAATCTCCGGGCACAATAAACGTCGCGTAGCCTGTGTGCCTGAGGCAGGCCGATGAGCCATCCCCAGGCGCGCAAAAAAACGCCGGAAGCTTTTTCCGACCGGGAAAAGCGGAGCGAGCGGGGCAAATCACCAGTCCTTTCCAAAATGGAGCATCCGCTGCTGATCATCAAACACTTCT
>JAJDJN010000215.1 GCA_030267245.1 Desulfovibrio sp. OttesenSCG-928-A18 | reverse complement strand
CCGGCCGGGAAAAAGCCAGCCGGCACCCGGCGGGCTTGCCGGCCCCGCCGGCCTCTTACTGGGGCCCGAGATACTCGTTCAATACGGCCATGAGCTTGTCAATCATGATCGGCTTGGCTATATGCCCGTTCATGCCCGCGGCCAGGCATTGCCGTATGTCCTCGCTAAATGCGTTGGCGGTCATGGCGACAATGGGGATCTCCGCCCCTTCTTTTACGCCGCTGGTCCGTATGGCGGCGGTCGCTTCGTAGCCGTTGACCTCCGGCATGTTGATATCCATGAAGATAAGGTGATACTGGTCGGGCGCGCGCAAAAACATGTCCACGGCTTCCCTGCCGTTTTCGGCGCAATCGATTTCCACGCCCGTGCTTTCAAGCAGGGCCATGACTATTTCGCGGTTTATGTCCACATCTTCGGCCAGCAATAAGCGATAGCCGGAAAACTCCCCGGAATTTTGCGCATCGCAGTCCCCTTCATCCTGCTCCTGCCGGGAAGCGCTTGCGGCCAGGCCGGACTCTCCAGACGCAGCAGGGCCCGCAGGCGTGTTCACGGCCGGGGCGCTAGAGCCAAGCGCTTGCGGCACAGCGGCGGCCCCTGTGGGCGCCTCGCTCCGGTCAGCGGCAATGATCGCATCGCGCCCGGGCGCAAGGGCAGCGGAAGCGGCCGCGCCGGAGCGCACCAGCGCCTTTGCCTTCAGCACTTCTTCTCTGCCTACCGGCAGCAGCACGGTAAAAACGCAGCCGCTTCCGTTGTTGGCGGCGACGCTGATGCTGCCTCCCATCATTTCAACTATCTTGCGCGACAGCGCCAGACCAAGCCCGGCGCCGCCGAACTTGCGGGAAACCCCGCCGTCCACCTGTTCAAAAGGCGTGAACAAGGCTTCCATTTTGTCTTCAGGAATGCCGACGCCCGTGTCGGCCACCGTTATTTCCATCGTACAGCGTTCGTCGTCTTCTTCGGCAAGGCGGGCCTTTACAGTGATCTGCCCGCTGTCGGGCGTGAACTTGACCGCGTTTTCCAACAGATTGATCAGTACCAGGCCGACGCGCTGTTCATCGGCGTGAACCACGTGCGGGATTCCGGGATCAAGGTTGACCGAGATCCGCAGCTTCTTGTCTTCGGCTTCGGAGCGGATGCCGTCCATGATTTTGCCGATGAGGTTTTCAAAAATAAAGTTTTCCGTTTTGAGCTCGAACTGGTTCGCTTCAATGTCGGACAAATCCAGAACTTCATTGATCATGTCCAGCAGGCGCGTTGCCGCGCCATTGATTTTGTTCAGGCACTCGCGGCTGCGTTCCTGTTGGTCGGCGCGCAGAGCGATATTGGCCATGCCGATGACGGCATTCAAAGGAGTGCGCATTTCATGGCTCATGCGTGAAAGAAAGGCGCTCTTGGCGCGGCTGGACTGCTCCGCGGCCTCTTTGGCGGTTACGAGTTTGTCTTCCAGCAGTTTTTTCTCCGTAATATCCACTCCTATGGCTCCAATGCCCACATCATCCCCGGATCCGATGGAAAAAGCCCCGAAGGAGAAAATGCGCCTGACCCCGTCTTTGCGGGTGACAGGGAGATCAAAGGACAACCTGCCCTTTTTTATAATTGTCGGCAGTATATGCCTGCGCACGTAAGTCATGGTCTTTTCGCTGAAGATCAGGGGCAGGCCCCCTTTGTTCAGTTCTTCGGCCGAATAGCCGAAAAGCTTGCAGGTGCTGCCGTTGAAGTACTGAAAGTCGCCGTCTTTGCTGACATAGGTAATGTATTGCGTCGCTTCTTCAACAAGCGAGGTCATGCGGTGCAGCCGCGCTTCCGCCCCCCGGCGGAACAGAAGCCCCGAAAGCATCCCCGAAATAATGCGCAGCAACTGGCAGTCCGACTCGAGCCACTGGTGCGAAGAGCGCCTGTCATCCGAGCCGATAAGCCCCCAAAGTTTGCCGGACACGTAAATCGGCACGTCAACAAAGGAGCCGGCTCCAGTGGGGGCCTGAATTTCCTGGTCCGGCGCGGCAGTGGCGCCGACAAGGTCGATGCAGGCAATATTTTCGGCCCCGCCAAGGGAATACAGCGGGTGCGATTTGTCAAAGGGCACGGATGTCCCCCGCATGGACGGCAGCGCGGTCTGCGGGTTCAGCCACTCATGCTCGCAGATCATAAGTCCGCGTTCCTCATCAAAGCGGGCGACGCGCAAACGCTCAAGGCCCATAAATTCGCCGGTCTTTGCTATGGCGTTGTCAATCAGGGTCGCGCTCGGCTCGGTGGAGAACAGGGTCTGGGAAATGGCAAGGGCCAGCTCCATCTGCGCCAGGCGGTGCTTCAGGGCTTCTTTGGCCTCGACGGCATCCTGGATGTCCAGGCGCTGAATGAGCAGGGCCTTGCTGCCGCCGGTCCAGTGGATGAAGGTGTTGATTTCTTCATAGAGCCGGTTGTTATACGGATTGACCACCTGTCGGCGGTACATCCCGTCCGGATTCTGGAGCAGGTAATCTATGGGGCAGTCGGCGCAGCGGCCGGACGTGCTTTTGTGCAATATGCTCCAGCATTTGTGGCCGCAAGGGTCGGCGGACAGGGAAAAATCCTTTTTCAAACGGGCGTTGCTGAACAGGACTTCCTCTGTTTCCGGATTGATGACCATCAGAGCGCTATCCAGACCGTCAAAGATCCGGCCCACCGATTCGAGCGAAAGATTTGAACGCCGCAACTGAAGGTTCATGTCGTTCAGGGCGTCGGCCAGGACGCGCATCTCCCTGGTTCCTTCATGTATGAACGGCTCCGGCGCCCGGTTCGCGGCCACCTGTCCCGCAAAGGTGATTATGCGCTGCAGCGAGCGGGCGATGAGTCTGCTGACGCGCAGGCCCGTGACCATGATCACGAGGAGCACCAGCAGGGCGGCGGCCAGGGAGTAGTTGCGCGCCTTGTCGATATCCTGAAACAGCTCCTGCTCGTCCACCACGGTAAAGATAATTGCGTCCATGGTGCTCATGTTCTCGGTGCCGACAAGCAGCTTGCGCCCCCGGTTGCCCACCATCCGGAACAGGGCTTCCTTGTTTGTCAGGGCTTCTTCGGGGATGCGTCCTATGCCCGGCAGTTCCCGCACGTGCTTGTGGTTGAAGTCCGGGTTGGAATGCATGATCAGGGTGCCGTCCGGGCGCACGATGAAAGTTCTGCCCAACTGGCCGATTTTTTTTGTTTTGAGCAAGGGGCCGATGTCGCTCATATCAAAGGGCGCGCTGATGATGCCGAGAAAGCGCCCCTGCGCGTCTTCTATCCTGACGTTCACAAAGGCCTGGCCGCTGTATTCTGGGTCGCTGTAAGGATGCAGGTTCGTCCAGACCGTTTTGCCGCTTTCCTCGAAGTCCTCGAACCATCTGTCCAGCACCGGGTCGAGAAATTTGAGCTTGTGGTCCTCCCGGTCCGCGGCTTCATAAAAATGCCGCGTTCCGTCAATGGTGATATTTATGTGGCCTATGTCGAACACTTCTGCGGCTGTGCGGCAAAAATCGGAGATAAGGGCGAAATCTTCCTCGCTTTCCCCGTTTTCAATCCACTGGATCAAAAATGGCCAGCGTGAAAGGTACAGCAGGGTGCTCTGGGTAGTATTCAGTTTTTTTGATATTTCATTTTCGATGCTTCTGACCAGAGCCGGCATGCCGCGTTCGCGTATTTCATTTTCAAGAGTCCGGCGTGATAGCATGGAGTTGATAAAAATAACACTCAGTGTGCCCACAAGAGACAGGAAACAAATGACCAGATTGATACGAAAGGCAAAACTACGATTTTTCCACATGCACGGTTCCCCATATGGCATTTAACATTGAAAATGCTTAAATGCCCAGCTTGCCGCAGGCGAGCCCCGCTCGCCCTTGAGCGGCAAATCTCAAAATTGTTTGCTCCAGCATTTCATACTTGAAGCGTTGGTTGCTCTGAAAGAGCGAGAGCAAA
>JAJDJN010000214.1 GCA_030267245.1 Desulfovibrio sp. OttesenSCG-928-A18 | reverse complement strand
CATAGGATTATAGCACGCGCCTGCGGGAACAAGAAACCCCGGAATCCTTGCCTCGCAAGCCTTCCGTGGTCTATACCATCCCTTGCGGGATTTATTGCTGGTAGCAAGGGAGACTACTGAAAACATGAAACAATATTATGATATTATTGTATTATATTTTCAGTCTGGTTAAGTTTGTACCTATGCATGTACCCTTTGCGAATGGTTAATGGAAGTTTGATGCCGCGTAAGCCCTGTTCCTGAAAATGTTTGTACCTTATTTGACACGCACGGTCTATATTGGATAGTGGCAAAAATTCCCTGCGGAAAGGCCCGCATCCAGGCTGTAAAAACCCTCTACGGGCAACTTTGCGCTGCCTCGAATGTGAACTATTCGGAAATTCCGAATAGTTCGACCCGGATGTAATTCTTCGCCTTCACAAATACCCTGTAAGAGCTCGCAAAACTGGCATCGCCGTGAGCATGATTGCCAACCGGCAGACAATTCGGAGTATTTCTCGGTAATCCGGATCTCCGGGCTTATTCGGGGCTATGAGCGCTCAAGACATTTTGGTACATTGGTGCCGCCAGTTTCACCCCCGCCGATAGCGAGATTATGATTTTCGGAGAATGTCCATGCGCGAAAGCGAAACCACAGAATTCAAGAAAAGCCTGACCCAACTCAAGGAGGGCATCATTTCCTTGGCGGCCATGCTCAACAAACATGGCGGCGGTGAGCTATGGTTCGGCATCCGTGACGATGGCACAGCTCTGGGACTGGATGCCGGTGACAAAACCATACGAGATATCTCCCAAGCCATTGCCGCGCATGTCGAGCCGAAAGTCTATCCCGTTGTGACGCTGGCGAAAGTCCACGGAAAGCCGTGCGTAAAGGTGGCGTTTTCAGGCTCGGAGGCTCCCTATTTTGCCTACGGCAGGGCCTACATCCGAGTAGCGGACGAAGATCGGCAGCTCAGCGCCAAAGAACTTGAAAACTTCATCCTCGGCAAGAATCATGAAACGCTACGCTGGGACAACAAAGCCAGCAAGGCGACTGTTGCCGATCTCGATGAGAAAAAGATCAAAAGTTTCGTGAAGCAGGCCGAGTTGCCCTGGGACAATATGCCGAATGTTCTGGAAAAACTCGATGTCATGCGAGACGGCCACTTGCTGAACACGGCTCCGCTTTTCTTCGGAAAAAAGGCAACAGCCAAATTGCGTTGCGCCGTGTTCGCCTCGACCAGCACCTCCACAATTCTTGATCGGCATGACTATGACGGTGACATCCTTGCGCTGATCGAAGAAGCGCAAAAATATATCCTCAAAAACATCCACATCGGTATGCGCCTTGAAGGCTTGTACCGAGTGGACGTGCCGGAAATATCTGTCGCGGCCCTGCGCGAGGCCGTCATCAACGCCTTTTGCCATCGAGATTATCGTGACCCGGAAGAAGTGCGGGTGGCCATCTTCAAAGACCGGGTGGAAATCCGCAACCCCGGCAACCTGTTCGGCGGGCTCACCATTGAAGACTTGCGTACCGGCAATATCTCCAAACGCCGCAACCCGCTTATCGCGGACTTGCTGCGCCGCATCCACATGGTCGAAGGCTGGGGGCGCGGTATCCCGCTCATCCTTGAAAGCGAGCCGGATGTGAAATTTGAGGAGGTTGCCCAGATTTTTATCACGGCTTTTGCTCGGCGGTCGTATTCACTGGAAGACGGCGAAAGTGTCGATGCTGACACAAAAACCAGCACGAAAACCAACATGAAAACCAGCACGAAAACTGCCGGTGGCATGCTGGATACCCTGCCTGAGCGGGAGAAAAAGATTCTATCGATTATTGTAGACACTCCAGCAATTTCCCTTCAGGATATTGCCTCTAAAACCGGCTTGAGCAAAAGCGGAGTCCGCCACCACATCGACAAATTCAAAAAGCAAGGAATACTGCGGCGTATAGGCGGGGCGAAAGGTGGGCGCTGGGAAGTTGTAGGCATTGATGTGAGGTAATTTCGCAACAACTTGCTGCAAAATTGCATATATCAACAAAACCAGATTAGTAGCATACACCTCTGTGATATTGAGTTTACCTTCAAATCGAACTATCTGGAATTTCCGGATAGTTCGCTCTCGCTGTAATCATTCATTTTCATAGAATATATGCAAATACTTGCTCGTCGTCCTCACGAAACAAAGAGCCTCACGGAAACAACATGGGGCACTCACTTCTGATGATGCAGGAATCTAAATCTGCACCCTTTGGCTAATAGCAAGATTTTGCGCTCCCCATCCCAGACGATTCATCATCGCCACGGTTTCGTTGTAAACAGGGGCACGTTTTGCCGGGTCGGCAATCGTGATGATCAGTGCGGCAGGCTGCTCTGCATAGGTTTTGTGCCCGCCTCTGTCCAGCAAGCTCAAAACAAGTTGCCAACGTTCACCCTGGATGCCCCGAGCTATCTTTCGCCGGTAGACTTTCACTGGAGACCATTTAAAGCCTCCCTCAACCAGATCCTGCTCATATGCGCTTCCGGTTAGCTTCGGGTCTTCCGGCACTTCCTTTTTATGGACCCATTTACCATCTTTGCCCCGTCGCAGAGTGCCAAGAGATGCTTCAATATTTGTTCGACAGTATTCCGAGCCAAAGGAGGCATCAAGTTCAGGATCATACACCAGCGTCATGAGGATGTCGGCCCTAATTTTACCATTCTCCAGGAACAGGGAACGCGCCATGGGAAAGTCAATCTTCCGGTACTCATTACCGGGACGCATCGGTGCTTCAAAAATCATAGTGCAATTCCAAGCCTCGCATCTGAGAATCTCATTCAGATCAGGAGGAACGCCAAAGCCTCGTTCATGAAGCGCCTCTGGCTCAGTCACTTCAGAACGCATGGCTGCGGCATGGATTAGCAAGGCTTTGGTAAGGTTCTTCGAAGCGCCACCGACTATTGTCTCTGACAGGTTGGCAGCCAGGGTTGCGATCAAGGGCGCGGCAAAGCTGGTCCCGATGTCTTCAGCAAGCATACCATTATGATCTACTGAAACGACGCCGCTTTGCCGACAGGCACCCGAGGAATCGCAATTCCCCCCATAATGCGACAGGTCTGGCTTGGGAAGATACACAGGTCCTGGCCCTCTTCTGGAGAAGGGCGCAACTTCTTCCATGGAACTAAGAGAAGAAGCAGTGGCCGTGTGAGCCACAGCGCCAACGACTATCGAGCGAACTGAGTCGGCGGGCGCGCAGAGCACTTCGATAGTATTATTATGCCCGGCGCTCATGAAGCTTTGGTGGTTGCCAGCAGCCAGAACAAAGGTCACATCATACTCCCGTTGCAGTCGGTCGAGGCCAACAGCAAAATCGGAAAACAGATCATAAGATATCGGCTCATTGGTCCCAAGGGATATATTCCAGTATTTGACCTGAGGGTAACGGGGCAATACATCTTCCAAAATGGTCAGAAGCATGTCCTCTGAAAGGCCATCTGATGACATGACTGCTACATCAAGAATTTTTGACGAACAGCTTGGGAAGCGTGGATCATGATGATTCAAGCGTCTGGCATATGTCGCCAGTCCCGCGACAAATGTGCCGTGACCATAATGAGCTCTATTATGCGGGACATAGTTTTCTCGGCCCACGATCCACGGCTCCAAAAAGGGAATCCCCCTTTGTATTCCTGAGTCGATAATGCCTATGACGGGATATGAAGCATCGGGCATCGGCAGGGGGTAATGCCTTGTCTGTGGTGCACCTATGGGCAAAGCTTGTGTCCTGACAGGATAATATATTGGAAAGCCGGACAGCGTGTGTAGGCCGACGAAGCGGGTTAGATCATCCAATAAGTCCCTTGAAGGAGACGGCAGGCTGAAAATTTTTAAGCCCGGCCCATAGTTCACTTCCTGCGAATTCGAGACTCCGAAGGATAAGAGGGTGGCCCTAAAGTCGTTCTCAATAGCATCATCGAACCCGAACATCCGATGCTTTATTAGCTTGACCTTTATGGCGGGAAGGCC
>JAJDJN010000213.1 GCA_030267245.1 Desulfovibrio sp. OttesenSCG-928-A18 | reverse complement strand
CGCTCGGCGTCCCTTGGGCGCCGGAGGCTGCAAGTGCTCACCATGCTACAATCGGACAGGCCATGGACTTCTGGTCACATCAGGATAATGCAAGGCGCAGCAGCGTGGGGCTGCTGCTGCTCTTTGTGCTGGTCGTTGCGCTGATAAGCGTACTGGGCGCTTTGTGCGCCAGCTTTTTTTACGAGCTCTTTTTTGGGCCTACGGGCCCGGGTGCCGCAAGCGGGCCCGGCAGCCCGTTCTTTTCGCGTTTTATGTCCACTTCCTTTCTGGTCCCCCTGGTCCTGATCCCTGCCTTTGTTTGCGTGTCCAGCTTTTTTTCCTTTGTCTACTCCGGCTCCAACGGCAGAAACGTGGCCGAAACCCTCAAGGGTGTGCAGGTAGGCCTCGGCACCATTGACCTGCGGAAAAAACGTCTGAACAACGTTGTGGAAGAAATGGCCCTGGCCAGCGGGTCGCCGGTGCCGCCTGTATACGTGCTTGATGACGATGAGAGCATCAACGCCTTTGCCGCAGGACGGACCATCAACGACGCGGTCATCGGGGTCAGTTCCGGCGCCTTGAAATATCTGACCAGAGCCGAACTGCAGGCGGTTATCGCGCATGAGTTCAGCCATATCATCAATGGCGACATGCGTATCAATCTGCGCTTTGCGCAATTGCTCTTCGGCCTGATGTGCCTGTCCGGATTCGGGCGGATTTGCATTCAGGCCGCGGGGCGCGGGTCCGGCGGCCGTGACGGCAGGGTCCGTATCCTTGCCCTGCTGTTCGGGCTGCTCTTTATGGTGCTCGGGCTCTTCACGTCCTTTTTCGGCAATATTATACAGGCCGCCATCAACAGACAGCGCGAATATCTGGCTGATGCCTCGTCCGTGCAATTCACGCGTTCCAACGAGCTTGCCTCGGCCCTCAAGAAAATCGGCGGATTGCCCCGGGGCTCGCGCCTGAAGCGCACGCCCATGACCGCCAATTACAGTCATATGTTCTTTTGCAAGACAGGTTCCGGGCTCTTTTCCACGCACCCGTCCCTTGCGGAGCGCATACGTCGCCTTGATCCGGCCTGGAATGGCACATTTACCAAAACCATGCCCAGTGACGACAGCGACTGGAAAGCGCATACAGGCGAAGTGCTTTTCCGGAGCGCATCGCCCCTGCAGGTGGCCGCTGTGGCGGGGCTTTTACAGAGCCTGGGCGAGAATCAGTCCGGGGCTGCGCCGGCGCCGGCGCGCGCTGAAATTGCCGGGGCTAAAATCGATGCGCCTGTCGAAAGCGGCGTGCGCGAGCATTGGGAAAAACTGCTTCAGGCCTGTCACGAGCCCCTTAGCGCCTGTTGTCTGATCTTCGCGCTGCTGCTGCATGAGCAGCCGGAACTGCGCAAACAGCAACTGGCTGTGTTCAGGAACGGGGCCGAGGGCCTGGACAGTATGCTCGATTACAGGCGCTCCCTTGATATCGTGGGCGACAGCATTTTTTTACCGCTCATTGAGCTGGCTATCCCCACCCTGAAGGCCATTTCCGAAGAACAGTACAGAGTAATAATCAGCGCCATGATGCACTGCATTCATGCGGACGGGCGCGTTTCCTTTCGCGAATGGGCCATCAGCCAGCTTTTCATCAGCCAGGTGGGCGCGCAATTCGAAAAGTTCAAAGCGAAAATGCCGCGCATGGTGACAAGAGACAAGCGCTTGCAGGAGGCCGCCATGACCCTGCTTGCCGTTCTGGCCCGTCGCAACCCGGATGCGGCTGCCGCCAACGCCGCTTATGCCGCCGGCACCAGTGTGCTGTGGATCACCAAACCAATGCCTCCTGAAACGGATCCCGAAAGGTGGAGCGATGCAGTGGCGCTTTTGCAGCACGGCCCCATGAAGATGAAGAAGCTCTTCCTTGAAAGCTCCCTGGCCGTTGCCAGGCATGACCAGCGCCTGGAGCCGGACGAAAGTGTTTTTTTGCATGTGCTCTCGCTCTGTCTTGGTGTGCCGGTGCCGGACGACAGCATGCGAATCGGGAGGGCTAAATGATGGAACAGGCGTTGCTGGTACGGAATCTTCTTGATCCGCCAAATGGGGAGCGCTCGGCGCGGGATCCTGCCGTCAGCGGGGAGGAGTATTTTGAAAGCCTTCTGACCGGCCCCTCGGGCTTGCGCGTGGAGCGGATCCTGTCCCGGGGGCAGACCAGCGGGGAGGGCTTTTATTACGAGCAGGAGCAGGATGAATGGGTGCTGGTCATGGAAGGCGCCGCGCGCATTGCCTGTGAAGACGGGCGCCAGGTGGACCTGAAGCGTGGGGATGCCCTGTTTCTGCCAAAAAAGCTCAGGCACCGGGTAAGCTTCACGAGCGACCCCTGTTTCTGGCTGGCGATTCACGGCCATGGGCTCAAGCCCTGTCCCCCGGCGGAAGATTGAAGCCCTGGCCCCTCGGCATCCGCTAACATGGCCCGAAATGGGGGCAAGGGCATGATGCCCCTTGCCGGGTTTGCCGGGCTGCCGCCCCGGACCCCGCTCTGGGGAAATGATATCCCCCGAAGCCCTCATTGCCGGCCAGGGACGCAAAGCGTTTCTGGCCGGCATCGGGGGTGCGGGGGGATTTGATCCCTGTCTGGGCTTTGGGGGCAAAGCCCCCGGTATTAATGCAATTAATCGTAGGCCACGGAGCTGATCTTCATCAGGCGCTCCCAGTTGTGGTGCGCTTCAATATAGCGGATTGAGCCCGTTCTGGCCCTGATGACCATGGAATGCGTGACCGCGCCGTTGCCGCTGTATGTCACGCCCTGCAGGAAGGTACCGCCGGAAAGTCCGGTGGCGGCAAAATACACCTCGTCGCTTTTGATCAGCGAGTCGGTGGTCAGGGTATCGCGGATGTCGATGCCGGCCTGCTGGATGGCTTCTTTTTCCACATAGGACTGCGGGTCCAGACGGGCCAGAATCTGCCCGCCCATGCCCTTGATGGCGCAGGCGGCGAGCACCCCTTCGGGGGTGCCCCCCGTACCGATCATCATGTCCACTTCCGAACGCGGATCAACCGCCATGAGCGCGCCGGCCACGTCGCCGTCGCTGTGCAACTGAATGCGCGCGCCCACTTCGCGTATGCTCTGGATCAGGCGTTGGTGCCGGGCTTTGTCAAGGACAAAGACAACCAGGTCGTCAACGTCTTTTCCCAGTGATTTTGCGACTTTCTTCAGGGTATCGGCCACAGGGGCGTCGAGATCCACCGCATGCTGCGCCGCCGCCGGCACCACCAGCTTGCGCATGTAATAGCTGGGACCGGGGTTGTACATGGTCCCGGCCGGAGCCGCTCCCACAACACAGATGGCATTGGGCCGGCCGTAGGCGAGCAGGTTCGTGCCTTCCACCGGGTCCACGGCGATGTCCAGGGCCGGCCCGTTGCCGCTGCCGACCTTTTCGCCGTTATACAGCATGGGGGCTTCGTCCTTTTCGCCTTCGCCGATGATGACGGTTCCCTTGATATTCAGGGAATTGAAGCTCAGCCGCATGGCATCGACAGCGGCTTTGTCCCCCTCTTCCTTGTTGCCCCGGCCCAGCCAGCGGGCCGAAGCAAGGGCCGCGGCCTCGGTCACACGGACGAGGTCAAGGGCCAGGTTACTGGTGGGGGCTTCTCTGGTGGGCGACAGGCTCATATACATCCTCCGAAAAAGGACAGGGGTACTTGGAATACGGGGCTATTCCCCTCAGGAAAGAAAGCCGGATGTTGTGAGAATTTCTTTCAGCTTTTCTTCATTGGCCTGACTCAGGGGGACCAGGGGCAGCCGCAGTTCGGGCTTTATTCTGCCAAGCAGACCGAGGATGCTTTTAATCGGTATGGGGTTTGTTTCCAAAACAGGCGCGGTTCAGGGGCGCGAGCTGGTAGTGGATTTGTCTGGCCTTTGCCAGATCCCCGGCAAAAAAGGCCGCGCACATCTTTGCATACAGCCCCGGGGCCGCATTGGAAGCCACCGAGATTACCCCCTGCCCGCCAACGGCCAGGGTGGGCAGCACGGTGAAATCATCGCCTGAAAGCAGGATGAAG
>JAJDJN010000212.1 GCA_030267245.1 Desulfovibrio sp. OttesenSCG-928-A18 | reverse complement strand
GGTGCAAAGAGCGGCAGCCACCCGCCCGGGGCGATGAAGAGCTTTGCCGCTGGCGTATTGATGTTGCCTTGCAATTTCGCACTTTGCAATTTTTAGCCCGGCCATGCTACAATATGTTTATTATGGAACGAAAAGAGGAAATACTGCGGCGCGAGCGTGAACGCGCGCGCGAGATCTTCCGGGTCACCTGGCTCGGCTTCTGGGTGAACGTCTTCCTGAGCATCTTCAAGATCAGCGCCGGCTATATTGGCAACAGCCGCGCAGTGCTGGCCGACGGGGTGCACAGCCTCTCGGATCTCATTACCGATATTGCGGTGCTGGTGGGAGTGCGCTTCTGGATTGCACCCCCAGACGAACGGCATCCATATGGATATAAACGTCTTGAATCGCTGATTTCTTTTTTTATCGGCGCCCTGCTTGCCGTTGCCGGCCTCGGCATAGCCTATGACGCCATAAGCCGCATCGGCAGCCAGGGGAACGAGCAGGTGGGCAGTATTTTTGCCCTTGTGGCAGCCTTGTCCTCCATTGTTTCAAAAGAAATTCTGTTCCGCTGGACCGTCCGCAAGGCAAAGGAGCTGAAATCCGACGCGGTGGAGGCCAATGCCTGGGATCACCGCTCGGACGCCATATCCTCCATTCCCACCGCCCTTGCCGTGGCCGTGGCCGTGTGGTTCCCGGACTTTGCGGTTGTGGACCTCATCGGAGCCCTGCTTGTTTCCCTGTTCATACTGCATGCGGCCTGGAGCATATGCCGATCCGCAGCCCACGTGCTGGTGGACGGCGGCGTGGACGAGCGCATCGGCGAACGCATTGCCGATTACTGCATGCGCCTGGACGCGGTGCGCGGAGTGCACGATTTGCGCACCCGCTATCTCGGGCAGGCCCTGCAGGTGGATATGCACGTCTGCGTCGATGCCGACCTGACGGTGGAACAGGGCAACGACATCGCCCATAATGTGGAACGCGCCCTGTATTCGCCGGAAGCCGTGCAATATATAGGGGTGGAAATCTTTGACGCCCTCGTACATATTGATCCCTGGCGCCCTCAGGAAAAGGGCGATATCTTGTAAACGACGCGCCGCGCAAGGCCCCTTTAGGCGACGCACCGCAAAGCGGCCTGAGCCAGCCTAATAACGCGTATCGCAGCAACAGCCCACTGCCGGGAACGGCCTTTGCATATCCATCTCTGTTGTCAAAGTTTCAACGTTCACACACGTTGCTGACGAGGCTGCCAGGGCGCATGGATATTCTGCTGATAAATCTAACCCGTTTCGGGGATCTCCTGCAAAGTCAGGCCGCAATCAATGATCTGCGGCATTGCGGCTTTCGGGTGTCTCTGGTCTGTCTGGACAATTTCGCGGAAGCCGCCGCGCTCCTCTCGGGCCTTGAGCACGTATTCGCGCTCCCGGGCTCCTTTCTTTTGTCCGGCCTTGACCCGGACGCCACGCATGCCGCCCGGGCCGCAGCCGCCTTGCGCCCTTCCTCCCAGGCGGTGGACTGGCGCGGCTCCCTGGCGCGCCTGACCCGGTGGCGTCAGGAACTCTTTAAACGCTTTCGGCCGGATTGCGTCTGCAACCTCACCCCTTCACTCTCCGCCAGGCTGCTGGCTCTTTTTCTGTCCAGCGGCGGGGCCTGTGAAGGCTTCACCGTTGACGAACACGGCTTCGGCCGCAACAGCAGCCCCTGGGCCGGACTGATGCAGAACGCCGGAGCCTCGCGCGGTATAAGCCCCTTCAATCTGGTGGACCTGTTCCGCCGCGTGGCGCAAATCCCCTCCTCCGCCTGTCCGGCGCAAAAGATTGCCGGGGCTGGGGACTTTGCCCCTTCCGCCATCGGCGATCTTAGCCTCAAAACTCCGGACCAGGAGGCCAGCGCGTCCATGCGCCGGCTTCTGGATGCGCGCCTGCGCGCGGAAGGCGGCACGGCTGCGCAACACGGCGCAAAGGGCGGATATCTGGCACTGCAACTGGGTGCCAGTGAAGACCGCAGGCGCTGGCCCGCAGCCTTTTTTGCCGAACTGGGCGACAGGCTCTGGCAGGAGGAAGGAATCTGCCCCGTGCTGCTGGGCAGCAAGGGGGAACAGGGCCTTGCCGAGCGCTACGCCGCTCTGGCGAAACACCCGCATATCAACCTTTGCGGCAGGACCAACCTGGAAGAACTGGCGGCCGCGCTCCTTGCCTGCCGCATGCTTGTAAGCAATGACACCGGAACAATGCACTATGCCGCCGGGCTCGGCATTCCGGTCCTGGCGGTCTTTCTGGCCACGGCGCAGCCCTTTGATACCGGTCCCTACCAGGTCGGATCCTGCTGCCTGGAGCCGGACCTTGACTGCCATCCCTGCGCCTTCGGCAGCGCCTGCCCGCACGAACTGCGATGCCGAAAAAGCATTGCCCCGGCCCTGGTGGCGGAACTTGTTCTCGCCCGCCTGCGGAGCGGGCAGTGGCAGGAAGGCGACGCCATGCGCGGCAGGGGAGCCCGCATCTGGCTTTCCGTGGCGGACGACCGGGGCTTCATGGACCTGCGCTCCCTTTCCGGGCACGACACGCAGCAACGCAGCCAGTGGCTTGGGCTGCAAAGGCGGTATCTGCGTTGTTTTCTTGACAGGCGGCGGGGAGAGGGTTTTGCGCCTCCAGCCCCTTCCCCTTTCAAGGCAGCGGACCTTGACCCGGGGCCAAGCGCGCCCTTGCGTTCCGTTCTTGCGGAAGCCTGCGCCCTGATCAATCTCATGATCCAGCAGGGACGGGCAGCAAGCATGAGCCAGGCGCCCATGCTGCGGCAGCGCTTTCTGGCAACCTGGCAGAAGGTGGACGACACCCTCGGGCGTGAGCCGGCAAGCGCCGCCCTGGCCGCCCTGTGGCGGGAAGAAACCCAGGCCGAAGGGCAAGATTTTCCTTTGGTGCTTGCGGTGGCCGAAGAATTCCGCTCCTTGCTGTCTGCCTTGCTCAACAATATAAATCAGTAAAATCAGATAAATATACAGAATAACATTTGGTATGGAATTTGCTTTGTCTTTGCGACATGCAAAATTTACCCCCACGGGGGAACAAGGAGAGATCCCATGATAATCATCGACGGACGTGAAAGTGCCCATTCCCTTGCCAACTATGCCAACCTTGAGGAAGTGCTGGTCAAAATCATGGAGGAGGACTCCATGGAGCAGCGCATTGTCACGGACGTGCTGGTGGACGGAGAATCCTTTTCCGAACTTTATCCGCATCAGGCCGAAGATATTGAGGCAGCGGACATAGGCAGTGTGGAAGTGCGCACGGTTTCCGTGGAGCAGATGGCCGCCGACGTGGCTGAAGAACTGCCCAAGGTCATAGACATCATGGCCAGCGGCAGCCGTCGTTCCGCCGCGCTGCTGCGTGCCTTCGAGCTGCAGGAAGGTCTGGAAGTGCTTCAGGATATCATTTCTGTCAGCCGTGATCTTCTGAACACCATCCACGTGCTGCGCAGCAATTACTCTCCTGCCACCAGCACCGAACTGGACGCCCTGGGCGACACTCTGGGCGATCTGCTGGGTGAAGTTGGCGACGCCATGGAAAACGAGGACTGGATCCTTGTTGCCGACCTTATCGAATACGAATATCTGCCCGCTTGCGAAGGCTGGCGCACCATCATCGACGCCATCGCTTCCGATATCCCCAAAAGCAAGGCGGCGTAAACATGCATCCCTGCGCAGCCGCGCTTGCGGAAGCCGAACGCCTGATGGCGGTGGAAAAGGCGGCTCTTGCAGAGGAAGATGTCGACATGGCCGACGAACTCAGCCAGACGCGCTCCCGCCTCTTGCATGAAGCCTGGGTGCTGCGTGAAGGCTTTGCTGCCGACACCATGCTGGCGATACTGGAACGGATCCTGGCCGGACAGGAAGAACTCACTGCCATGGGCCGGCAGTTGCAGGAAAAACTGCGCTCGCAGTTAAACGTCGGGCGCAAGCAGGCCCGGTACTTTGACGGCGACAGACACGAACACGCGCAATCGCGCAAGTCCCTATACTGCGACGCCGTGTTCTGATCCCTGGCAGG
>JAJDJN010000211.1 GCA_030267245.1 Desulfovibrio sp. OttesenSCG-928-A18 | reverse complement strand
GATCCATGGTTTCGTGGCTTGAAAACCAGTCGCGCACCGCCTGTTCGGCGCTTTTCAGATGCTGCGCGCAGTACCAGACGCCCTCGGCCACGCGCACGAGCTCTCCGGAAGCGCGCAGGGCGGCCAGCACCGGCGCCGCCTCCTTCTTGCTTATATTCAGCGCGGTGAGCAGATCATTGGTATTGGGCGGCGAGAGCCCGGCTTCCCGGTGCGCTTTGAGCAGCGCCTCGCTCAGGGGCGCCTGTTCCTTGCTGAAAAAGGCGCTGTGCCCGGGCTGACGCAGGTATTCGCCTTCAGCAACGAGTTTTTTCTGTTTCAACAGCCGTTCAATGATAAAATGCGCCAGTTTATGGGGCAGCTCCTTTGCCCAGCCCGAACCCAGTTCGCTGCGCCGGATGCCCTGCTTTTCCGAAAAACGCTTGTGGTGCGCGGCCACAGCATTGAGGCAGCCCTGTTCCAGATCCTGGATCACCCGCCCGCCGACGTAGAGGCGCTGCTCCCTGTCAAAGCAAAACACGCGCCCGGCGTTCTGCAGCGCCGCCAGGGTCTTTTCCAGGGCTTTTGAATCCAGGTTGGCAAGGATGCGCAGCCGGGCAAAGGACAGGCCGTTTTCCGCGCCTTCGGTGCACAGTATCTGCGTGTGCACGCGCTCTTCGTCGCTTGCGGCCGGGGCGGAGCCAGGCGGGCTGTCCGCGCCGGCGGCCCCGCGCCCGGCAGGCCCCTGTCCCGATAACGCTCCGGTAGCGCCGGAGTCGGAAAGCCGCCCGGCCCCGGCCGGCGGCAAAAGAGCCTCCAGCATGGCGCAGCGCTCCGCAAAGCCGACGCTTCTGCGGCGCATGTTCACGCCCAAAGGATTGAGGATGACTCCCCCGGCCACGGTGCGCAGGGGGGAAAAGGCGCGGATCACGGTACGATCCGCAAAAACGGCCGCATCGGCTTCGGGCAGGCGCACTTCGCAGAGGCAGGATTCGCCCGGCTGCAGTTTGTCGCGGTCGGCAAAATACAGCCTGGCCTGCATTTCGCGCGCGCCATGGTGCAGGTGCACCTCGGCGCGGTGGCGCAGGGCGCGGGGCGATGAGGGCAGGCAACTGACGCGCATGGTCCAGCGCCGGGAGGGAAACAGGGTATCCGGATGGCTGAGCACTTCGCCGCGCTGAACCTCCTCCACGGCGAGATCCGGGATGTTCACGGCCGTGCGCCGGCCGGCCAGGGCGGTCTGCACGGCCTGGCCGTGGCTCTGCAGGCCGCGCACCTTGCTGCTCAGGCCGCGCGGATACAGCTCCACGCTGTCGCCCACCGAGACGCTGCCCGCGATCATGGTGCCGGTGACAACGGTGCCGTGACCGCGCAGGGTGAACACCCGGTCCACGGGCAGCCGGAAGATATCCTGCGAACGCACGGGAGCGAGGGAGGCTTCCAGATCGGACAGGGCTTGCAAAAGAAGATCCATGCCCTGTCCGTTGCGGGCGGAAACGGGAATGATCGGCGCGCCTTCAAGGGCGCTTCCGACCAGGACGCCTTTAATGTCGTCCTCGGCCAGGGCAAGGAGTTCCGCGTCCACGGTATCGATTTTGGTCAGCGCCACCAGCCCGGTGCGGATGCCGAGCAGGGAACAGATTTCCAGATGCTCGCGGGTCTGGGGCATGACCCCTTCGTCGGCGGCAATGACCATGAGCACGAAGTCCACTCCAGCGGCCCCGGCCACCATGGTGCGCACAAAGCGCTCATGCCCCGGCACATCCACCACGGACAGGGAGCGCCCCTCCTTGCCTGGCAGCGGCAGTTCGGCAAAGCCCAGGGATATGGTGATGCCCCGGCGTTTTTCCTCTTCCAGGCGGTCGCAGTCGGTACCCGTAAGGGCGTGAATCAGGGTGGTCTTGCCGTGGTCTATATGCCCGGCCGTGCCCATGATTACAGGCATAAGCTCATTCCTCCCTCAAGGCGCGGGTCATGAGTTCGTGCACCAGTTCGCGCGGCGTGGCCTCGGCCTTGATCAGCCGCGCGACAGCGCAGGTTATGGGCAGTTCCACATTGAGCCGCTGCCCGAGTTCGCGCACGGCTTCGGTTGTCTTTACGCCCTCGGCCACCATGTGCATGCCGGCGGCGATCCGCTCCATGCTCTGCCCCTCTGCCAGACGCATGCCCACCTGCCGGTTGCGGGAAAGATCCCCGGTGCAGGTGAGCACAAGATCGCCCATGCCCGACAGGCCCATAAAGGTTGCCGGCCGCGCGCCAAGGGCGGCGCCCAGGCGGCTCATCTCCGCAAGGCCCCGGGTGATGAGCGCTGCGCGCGCGTTGTCGCCAAGGCGCAGCCCGTCGCAGAAGCCGGCGGCAATGGCCATGATGTTCTTGACAGCGCCGCCCAGTTCCACGCCGACAACGTCGGTACAGGAATAAACCCGGAACACGGAACATGAGAGGGCTTCGCGCAGCTTCTCGCCGATGCGCGCGTCAGCGCAGCCCAAGACCACGGCGGTCGGTTTTTCCTCCACCACCTCCCTGGCAAAGGAGGGACCGGACAAAATGGCGTAGCGTTCCGCCTGATCGGGCAGGGTGTCGGCCACCACCTGCGACATGCGCTTGATCGTGGCCAGTTCCACCCCCTTGCTGGCGCAGACGGGCACGGCATGGGCCGGCAGCCTGGGCGCTATCTCGCGCAGGGCCTCGCGCATGAACTGGCACGGCACCGCAATGACCAGAATATCCGTGCCCCTGAGGGCCTCTTCCTCATCAACGCTGGCGCGCAATGAGGGGCAAAGCGCCAGCCCCGGCAGATAGCGCGGGTTCTCGTGCTTGCTGTTGATCAGCCCGGCCAGGGCGCTGTCGCGCACATGCAGGATCAGTTCATGCCCCTTGCGCGCGAAAAGATGCGCAAGGGCCGTGCCCCAACTGCCGCCGCCCAGAACCGTTATCCGCATGTTCGCTCCCGAGGAATAAAATGGACGCGGGCGAGCGCAAAGGCCGGCGGTAAAAGCCTCCCTTGCGCCGCCCGGAAACTGCCGTTTACAGAACGAGTTTTTTTGTGACCAGGTTTTCGATATCCATGCGCCCGAGGCCGCGCTCGTGGGCCATGCGAATATAGCCCACCTGCCTGGGCTGCATTTTCTGCCCGTACCATTCATAGGAGGCCACAGCGGTGGCGTCGGCCGCCACCGGGTCGGCCGAGGCAATGACCTCGCCCGGCCGGATCACCTTGCCCGGCCCGCCAGGGCCGCCGGTGGTCAGCACGCGCGTGGCGTCAATAACGGCCAGGTGTGGCTTGACGCGAGTATTCAGGTCCACAATGGCGGTGTGCAGATCATAGCGCGAATGCATACTGCGCCGATCAAGGATCAGACCCATCTGACCCTTGAGGGAAAGGGACACGCCCGCGCCTCCGTGGCTTTTGGCCACAGGCACGGCGATAAGCACGTCCGCTTCCAGCACATCGCGCATGAAGGAATTCAGGCGCATTTCCCTGCCCTGCTCAAGGGGGCTTTCAGAATAGAAGCCGGGCTGCATCAGGTGGTGGCAGATGCCGTCCTCAACCCCGTTGCAGGCGTCGCGGATGCCGGAAAGGCCCAGGGCCTGCTCCGCGTTCTGCAGCGAGTGGTCGAGCACCCTGACCTTTGCGGCCCCGGCTTCCTTGCACATGACCAGGATCTCGCGCACCACCTCGGGGTGCGTGTTGGTGGCGCTGTCCGGCCCCTGGGCGAAACTCATGTTGGGCTTGATGACCACCTTTTGCCCGGCCTTGACAAAGCGACCCATGCCGCCGAGCATCTCCACCGCCGCCCGGGCGGCGGCGGCGGGTGCTCCCTTGGCAACGGCAATGTCCGGGAGCCCGTCGGCCAGGGCCCGGCCGGGGTTGAAAATACCGGAAGCCGAAAGAAGGGGCGGCGCGGCCGAGAGCCACAAGAGCCCCCGCATCTGCCATTTGAGAAAATCGCGTCGGTTCATTATGTCACTTCCTGAAAAATATGTTGCGACGGGTGAAGGCCGGAAAGCTGCTGTGAGCTGCCTGGGAATTGTATTGTAAAATGCCCCCGGCGGG
>JAJDJN010000210.1 GCA_030267245.1 Desulfovibrio sp. OttesenSCG-928-A18 | reverse complement strand
GGGGCTTTGCCCCCTCAGTTTCATGCACCCCCTATTGGAACATTACACCTGGTGCTGATCTGATCGCTTGCGGGCCGCTTGCTGTGGCAACCGGCCCCCCGGGCTAATCATCATAGTACTCGGTCTTGTCGGGCGGGGTGTTGGGATCAATCCGCGAGGTGTCGAGGGGATAGAGTATTACAGTGGTCTTGCGCGCCTGTACGCCCAGAGCGCCGGGGTGGGTGTTGATGCAGACCACAAGGTCCAGCACGCCGTCGTTGTCGCCGTCGGCCAGGGCGAAGTCCACCATGGAACCTTTGATGCGCCGCGTCTTCCACTGCAGCGAGAGTCCCGTGCCGTCCCAGAACAGGCAGTGAATTTCCGACTGCGGAAAGAAGCGGTAGCGCTCAAAGATCTGTGAGGCGGTGGATATGGGCTTGTTCACAAGCAGTTCCCAGGTGCCGTCCTGCTCCAGGTCCGCCGCCAGCATGCGAATGGGGATGTAAAACATCTGCCCCATGACCACGGAATCGTCGCCAAAGCCCGGCAGGGCCGCGTTCATCTCCAGCCCCACGGCCGCCCCGGAGAACTTTTCGTTTGTAACGGCCATGGGGGAATTATTCTTGCCGTACAGGCGCAAAGTCTCGCGGCTGGTAAGGACCACAAGCCTGTCCGCGCCGGGTTCGGCGCGGGCGGCCGGCAAATAGGTGAAGCCGAACACGTTGGCTTCGGTCGGCAGATTGAGCCTGCGCTCGGGCACCAGGCTGTCGCCCTTGCGAACCATGACATTGACGCCGGTCTTGAAAATTTTCGGCGGCCCGGCTTCCTGCCCTATGAGCACGGGCGCGTAATTGGGCGGCAGCTTCACCACATTGAGGAAGTATTTGATATTTCTCATTTCCTCTTTGAAGTTTGTACCGTCAAAGGTCAGAATGTAAGCCTGGGGCATGGACTTTTGATCAATGGCGTTCACAATGATCCAGGCCCGGCCGCTGGAGCGGGGCAGGGAGCGGATGGACAAGGCCTGCCGGGTAAGGGGGATCTTGAATTCGCCGAGTTTCCGTAACTGCCCGTTCTCAAAGCGATAGGCGGTAAGCAGATGATCCGAAAGCAGGAGCACTTCATTGCGGCCGTCGCCTGTGACATCGGCCACTTCCATGCCCACGGAGCTGAAGTTCAGGGCCGGCGCGCGCTTTCGGGAATCATCCTGAGCGCTGGTGCCGGAATAGCGGAACTGCGGATTCAGATAGACCTCACCCGGCGTGGTCTGGTTCATCATGATTTCCGGGTTCATCTGATTGATGGCGGCCCTGCCGGTTGCCGGCTGGGGGCTGCCGGCGCTTGAGGCGGATCTTGTGCGGCCGAACACGTCCCTGTTGATGCCGTCGCACACTGCGGTAACGGCCGACATAAGTTGCGGGGCCTTGGCCGACCGGGCCTGGGGCGTTACTTTGCCGGCCTTGTCCATGACCCACACATCAAGGCTGCAGTCGTCACCGACAACGGTCACCGTGCCCCAGATGGCATAATCGGCCTTATATTGGTCGCGAAGCTTGGCCGCTGTAGCCTGATCAAGCACAGGCCGCACACTGGCCGGCAGATCCTGCACGGCCGGTTCGACCCGCCCCGACCAGTAAATGCGCGAATTGAACATCTGCGGCAGGGAGCGCTCAAGATAGGCATAACTACTGGATCCTTGAACCGCAAAGGGCAGAACAACGAAGCTGACTTTTTTCTGCGCCGCGGCCTCTGTGACGGGCAGAAGCAGAAGCCCGAGCAATACCAGGGTCAGTCGGAACATTCCTTTCATATTTCCTCGCTTTTGTGGGGGGACACTTTGTTGTCATGGAAAAAGGCGCGCAGGAGCGGAACACACCGCAAACGCCCGATAAAAAAGCGGACAATGCCGGCAAAGCACCTCGGGCGGCACCTTCCACAAGCCGTGTGGGGCACGGGCGGCAAAAGCGGCGCAAGCAGGCGCTTGCATCATGCACGGCGGCAATATATCCTCTCTCGCGCGGTCAGGCAACAGCCTGGCGGGCAACGCCGGCCAGAGGGTCGTAAAGACGAGCCCCTTTCCTATAGCAGCGAAATTCCGAGGCCACAAGATCGTTATGTCCCACACCACGTCAACGCAGGCCTGCCGCAGCTTCCGTCTTGTCTGTCCGCAGGAGCGGGCGGGGGCTGTGGAAGCGCTGCTCGCGGCCGAAGGTTTTTCTTTTTCTCCCGAACCCTTTTTTCCCTTGGCGCGCAGGCTGCTGCACGAGCCCTTTCCTCTGGGGGCAAGCCTGGCCGCGCGTTTTGGCTACATCTACATACAGGACCGCTCCTCCATGCTCCCCCCTCTGGCTCTGCGCCCCCCGGACGAAGCGGCTGTGCTGGATATGTGCGCAAGCCCGGGCAGCAAGACCGGCATGCTCGGGCAACTTGTGGGCATGAACGGCTTTGTTCTGGGCAACGAACCATCGCCCAAGCGGCTTAACACCTTGCGCCGCAACCTCCAGGCCATGAATCTGCTTTGTTGCGCCACCTGCTCCCACCCGGGTGAGGCACTGCCGCTGCCGGGCGGCAGCGGCGCCAGGGCCGTGCATGAGGCAGAGTCGGAGCCAGCGGCTTTTTCCCGCATCCTGCTGGATCCGCCCTGTAGCGGCTGGGGCACGGCGGAAAAAAATCCCCGCGTCACAAGCCTGTGGCAGGGGGATAAGGTCAAGCCTCTCATCGGACTGCAACGCAAGCTCCTGGCCGAGGCGGCCCGTCTGCTGAGCCAGGGCGGATTTTTGAGCTATTCCACCTGTACCACCAATGTTGCGGAAAATGAGGAGCAGCTGCGCTATGCCCGCGACGAACTCGGGCTGGAATGCCTGGCCCTGCCAGAGCTGCCCGGTTTTTCCTTTATGGATTCCCCGCTGCCTGATGTGACGGGGGCCTGGCGGGTACAAGGCGGTGATGACGGCCAGGGCTTTTTTGTCGCGCTGCTGCATAAGCCCTTTGGGCAGTGCAAGCCGGCTCGGGCCCAAAGGGACGAAGAACGCGGCCCCCTGTCCGTCGCGGCCGGCGGGCCGCTTGTGAACGCGGGCGTAAGGGGGCGGGGAGCAAAGGACCGGGCTGGCAACAGGCGCGATAAGGCCGCGCAGCGTCTGCAAGAAAGCGAGGGATGCCTGCTTGCGCCCGACAGTATCGCCTCGGAAGGGGTGGACGCGGCAAAACTGCCCGAAGGATTGCTGGCCGTGTTCGGACAAAATGTCTATTTTTTGCCCGTAGCCGCGCAAAAGCTGCTTGCCCCGCAAAACACAAGGCTGGTCTGGAAAGGCTTTGCCCTCGGACGGATGGGAAGGAACGGCAGGGTGCATGTTTCCGCATACCTGCGCGCGCTTATGCCCACAGTCGCGGAGGCGCGGAACAGAGCTTTCGCTGTGCTGGATCTCGAGGATTGCCGCCCCTTGCACGATATGGTCAGCGGGCGCGGCATCGCCCTTGACGCCCTTGCTCCGGCCTCCGTGCGCTCCTTCAGCCCGCCCCTAGGCACGGGCGGCGGGATAGCGGAGCTAGGGCTGTATTTTCAGGGCCTGCCCCTGTGCCGTCTGCAGCTTCGCGGCAGACGCGCCCTGTTGCCCCCGGGCTGAAATGCTTCAGGATATTTCATGAGCTTTCGTGGCTGCCGCCACCAGGCATATTGTTCCCATTCTCACCGGGGGGTATTTTACCCTCGCAAGGACGGCGGCCCATAGCCGCCAGGCGTGAGCCCAGGGCAATGTATTTTTCCACGGTTTCGGGGATTATTCTCCAGTAATATTGCGAAATTTCGTCGCGTACATGAAGATCCCAGTGCCCGCTGCTTTCGAAATAGCGCAGCAGTTCCACTTGCACAGCGTCATGAAGCTGTGTATTTTCCTGTAACGCCGCTTCCCGAAAAATTGCCGCCAGGCATTCGAACAGGGCAAATCCCTCATCCTCGGCGTTTTCCCGGTGCAATTTGCCCGGGAGGCCCAGCCGCGCCACATGCCCTTCCAACTCAAACAAGAATCGCTGCGCGGCGATGATAACTGTGACATAACGCTCC
>JAJDJN010000021.1 GCA_030267245.1 Desulfovibrio sp. OttesenSCG-928-A18 | reverse complement strand
GTTCAAGGGCGAGCAAAGCTTGCCTGCGACTCTTTGGCGACAAGGATTTGGAGGCAAAGCCTTGTGAGCATTTCAAGAGTGAAATGCTCAAGTACGCTGTCACCCTTGGGGAAGCACTGCTTATGGGCCTTTCGGGAATGTTTCTTGTCTGCATCATGGGCCCCACCGGGGCGGGCAAAAGCGCCTCCGCCCTGGCTCTGGCCAAAGAGTTTCCCGTATGCGTCGTCAATGCCGATTCGCGGCAGCTTTATCGCGATTTTCCGATCATCACGGCCCAACCGACCGCTGAAGAGCAAAGCGTCTGCCCGCATCTGCTATATGGTTTTCTGCCTTCGGAACAGAAGCTCGGGGCCGGGGAATACGCCCGCGACGCGGGCGCCCTTGTGCGCGATATCAGCCAAAACAACAGGCTGCCGCTGCTTGTTGGCGGTACGGGCCTGTATTTTCGCGCCCTGCTGCAGGGCATAGCCCCCATCCCCCAGGTTCCCGGCCATATCCACGCATACTGGCAGCAGCGCTGCGCCAGCGAGGGCGCCCCGGCGCTGCACGCCATGCTTTGCGAACTGGACCCGGACTACGCGGCCCGAATCCATCCCAATGACCGCCAGCGCGTCACACGGGCTCTGGAAGTCATTGCCGCCACGGAGCGCCCTTTTTCCTGGTGGCACAAACAAACAAGCCCGCCGCCGCAATTCGGGGCATGTAAAATCGGCATCAGCCTCAGCCTGCCTGAACTGGAACCGCTGCTGGATCGGCGCATAGAGGCCATGCTTGAGGCAGGCGCCCTGGAAGAGGCGCGCGCGGCCATGGAACGCTGCCCCGATCCCTCCGCCCCCGGCTGGACAGGCATCGGCTGCGCCGAACTGCACCGGTACCTGAACGGCGACATCAGCTTCAGCCAATGCCGCGAACTATGGCGCAAGAACACCCGCGCCTACGCCAAGCGGCAACTCACCTGGTTCAGGGCCGACAAGGACATCCACTGGTTCCCCCCCCCAGCGCACGGACGCCGTGCTGCGCCATGTGCGCGAGTGCCATAAAAAAGCCTCCGCCCTCAGCCTGTAAATTGCGCGAAGCCCCCGCCAAGCCCCCGCCAAAACCTGATGATGAGCCATCTCGGGCTCTCCGGGCGGGGGGGGCAGCGTCCTTAGCAGCCGCGAACATGACCGATAATATGGGGGTCCAGGGCAGAGCCCCTGGCGGGGATTGCAAAGGGGCGGCGTCCAGCGCCTGGGTCCGCGACCCCTTTGGCTGCGGAGGCATTGACGATCAGTTCTGCTGCGCCTGCGTATGCGCCTTGTAGGCCTGCAGGGTGTTGCGCAGCAGCATGGCAATGGTCATGGGGCCGATGCCGCCGGGCACGGGGGTCAGGGCCGAGGCCACCCTGCTTACAGAGGCAAAGTTGCAGTCGCCGCAAAGGCCTTTTTCTGTGACGTTGATGCCAACGTCTATGACCACCGCGCCAGGCTTGACCATCTCTTCAGTGACGAATTCCGCTCTGCCCATGGCCACAAAAAGAAAATCCGCGCTCCGGCTCAAACCGGCAAGATCGGCTGTGCCCGAATGGCAGATGGTGACCGTTGCGTCGGCCCAGGGCCCTTTGGCTCCGAGCATCACGGCCAGGGGCTTGCCCACAATATTACTGCGCCCGATTACCACGGCCTTTTGCCCGGCCGGGGAAAGCTCGTGGCGTTTGAGCAGTTCCATGACTCCGGCCGGCGTACAGGGGCGCAGGCCGGGCAGCCCGAGCATGAGCCTGCCCATGTTCTGCGGGTGAAAGCCGTCCACGTCCTTGTGCGGCGCGATACGTTCAAGGCAGGGGGCGCTGTCGAGGCCGGCCGGCAGCGGCAGTTGCAGCAAGATGCCGTCGATTTCCCTGCGGGCGTTGAGCGCGTCAATGCTGTCCAGCAAACGCTGTTGCGATATGCCGGCATCCAGCCTGTGCACTTCGGATATGAAGCCCACTTCCCGGCAGGCGCGCTCCTTGTTGCGCACATAGGTTTGCGAAGCCTTGTCATCGCCCACCAGGAGCACGGCCAGGCCGGGCCTGCGCCCGGCCTGCGCCTCCAATGCCGCCGCCTCCAGGGCTATTTCGGCCCGTATGGCCGCCGCTGTAACTTTGCCGTCCAGTATCCGCATGGCAGGGGTTATTCCTTGTCGTTTTCTTCCAGCAATCCGTAATGCGCGCCCATGGCCGGGCCGTAATAGAAGGCTGTTTCCTCAAGCTGTTCTTCAATGCGCAGGAGCTGGTTGTACTTGGCCAGCCTGTCGCTGCGACACAGGGATCCGGTCTTGATCTGCCCGGCATTGGCGCCCACGGCCAGGTCGGCGATGAAGGCGTCTTCTGTTTCGCCCGAACGGTGCGAAACAATGGTGGTATAGCCGTTCTGTTTGGCGATCTCGATGGTATCCAGGGTTTCCGTGAGGGTACCGATTTGATTGAGCTTGATCAAAATGGAGTTGCCGACTCCTTCTTCGATGCCCTGAGCCAGGATTTCCGGATTGGTGACAAAGAGATCGTCGCCCACAATCTGCACCCGGTCGCCCATGGCCACCGTCAACTGCCGCCAGCCGTCCCAGTCGCCTTCGGCCAGCCCGTCTTCAATGGAAATGAGCGGGTACTTGTGGGTAAAGCCTTCAAGATACGCAACCATTTCTTCGGCGCTCAGGCTTTTGCCTTCGCCTTTCAGATTGTATTTGCCGTCCGCGTAAAATTCCGTGGCGGCAGCGTCAATGCCGAGGGCGATATCAATGCCGGGGTTGTAGCCCGCCCCTTCAATGGCGCGCATGATGTAGGAAAAGGCCTCGTCGTGGCTTTTCAGGTTCGGCGCAAAGCCGCCCTCGTCGCCGACGCTGGTCACATGCCCGTCTGCCGCCAGAATGGCGCGCAGGGTGTGAAAGGTCTCCGCGCCCATCTGCAGGGCCTGGCGGAAGCTTTCCGCGCCAATGGGCAGGATCATGAATTCCTGGATATCCAGATTGTTCGGGGCATGCGCGCCGCCATTGATGATGTTCATCAAGGGCACGGGCATGACCTTGGCGTTCACGCCGCCCAGGTATTGATACAGGGGCAGGGCCAGGAAATTGGCGGCGGCCCTGGCGGTGGCCAGCGAGACACCGAGCAGGGCGTTGGCGCCGAGGCGATCCTTGTTATCCGTGCCGTCAAGGTCGATAAGGGCGTTGTCTATTTCCACCTGCCGCAGGGCATTATAGCCCACGATGCTTTCCGCGATTTCTCCGTTCACATGATCAACGGCCTTGGTCACGCCTTTGCCGCCATAGCGGGATTTGTCGTTATCCCGCAGTTCCAGGGCTTCGCGGCTGCCGGTGGACGCGCCCGAAGGCACGGCCGCCCGACCGGTATGGCCAGATTCCAGGCCCACTTCCACCTCCACGGTGGGGTTGCCGCGTGAATCCAGGATTTCCCTTGCCCATACGGATACGATGGTGCTCATTATATGCTCCTTGTCATTCGGATTGCGGATGCGGATTGTGTACCGCGCAGCCTTGGGCCGCACAGAGCGGGAGGGCAGCGTTCTTACAGCCGCCCCGGCGGACGGCAAAGGATACAATACATTCCCCGGCCGGACCGGGCAAGGGAACAGTGCGTCAAGGGCCGGAAAAAATCACTTCCCGGTCTGCTCCTGTCCGTCTCGGCCTGTTTCGTTCGCTTTCAGCCTGTTATGGACCGTTCCGGGATGTTCCGGCCCTTTCCGGCCCTTTCCGGCCCGTTCCGGCCTGTTCCGGCCTGCCCCTGACTGTCCAATCCGGCTCAGGCCCGGAGCCGCAGCTCATGGAGCATGCCCAGGCCTTCCAGCAGCAAGTCCGGGCGCACGGCGTCAAAGCAGTCTGTTACCTTGGACAGGGCGCGGGCGAAGCCCCCTGTGCCCACCACCAGCACCGGCCCGCGCATGCTTCTGGCCAGGCGCGCGCACAGGCCTTCGGCCATGGCGGCAAAGCCGAAAACAAAGCCGTGATTCAGGCTGGTGCTGGTGCTGCGCCCGGGGGCCGGGGCTTCGTCCTCCACCTCCAGGCTGATGCCGGGCAGTTTGGCGGTACCGGCGGCCAGGGCGTTGACAGAGGAGAGGACGCCGGGGCAGATGAGGCCGCCGAGGTAGGCGTTGCCTTCCACGCAGTCAAAGGTGGTGGCGGTGCCGAAATCAACGGAGATTATGGAGCCGGCTTCGGGAAAGATGCGCCGGGCAGCATACGCGCCCACCAGGCGGTCCGCGCCCACCTCGTGCGGCCGGGCATAGCGGTTTTCCAGGGGGATGGGCACATCTTCCGGCGCAAAAAGCAGTTGCTGCCCCGCAAAGCGCGCGCAGGCCTGTTTTACGATCTGCGACATATTGGGCACTACCGAAGAGGCGAGAGCGCCTGTAATGTCCGCTGGCGATACGCCCGCATGGCGCAGTATCTCAAGCAGCGACAGGCCGAACTGGTCCGCCGTCTGCCGCTCCTTGCTCGGCACCACATAGGTGTCAATGCCCTCTTGCGTCCGGCCGACGCCTATCTTGGTGTTGGTATTGCCGATATCGAAATAAAGAACACAGTCGGACATTATTTTGCGTTCTCCATAATTTGTATACATATCTCCGCCAGGGGCGGCGGCCCCGGCCCCATGAACGCGGGCCGGCAATACGGGGTCAGGGGATAATGCCCCTTGCCGGGACTCCAAAGGGACGCGCTTTTTTGGCCGCCCAGGGCTAATCAGCCGCGCAGCAGCCAGCAACGGGCCAGGGAGCCGAGCCCGTTGTCAAAAAAAGGCGGACTGTGCTCCCGGCACTCGGCAGTGGCCCGGGTGCAACGGGGGTGGAAGGCGCAGCCCGGGGGTCTGGACCATAGCCCGGGAACCGTGCCCGGAATCGCCTCAAGCCGTTTTTTGGGGCCGCCAAGGCCTGGGCGCGAGCGCAGCAGCCCGGCCGTATAGGGGTGCGCCGGGCGTCCAAGCACGGATGCCGCTGGCCCCTGTTCCACAATGCGTCCGGCATACATGACGGCCACGTCATCCGCCATCTGGGCGACAATGCCCAGATCATGGGTGATAAAAAGCAGGGCGCTGCCGTAGTTGTCGATCAGCCTGCGCATGAGACCGAGAATCTGCTTCTGCACCGTGACGTCAAGGGCGGTGGTCGGCTCGTCGGCGATGAGCAGATCCGGATTACAGGCAAGGGCCATGGCGATCATCACCCGTTGACGCATGCCGCCGCTCATCTGGTGCGGAAAGTCCATGACCCGCTCGGCCGCGTCGAAAATGCCCACCCGCCGCAGCATGCCTATGGCGGCATAATGGGCGGACATCCTTGAACTGCGGCGATGCTGCCGTAGCAGTTCGCCGATCTGGTCCCCCACACGCATGACCGGGTTCAGGGAGGTCATGGGGTCCTGAAAGACCATGCCGGCGCGGTTGCCGCGAATGCGGCGCAGTTCCGCCTCGGGCATGCGCAAGAGATCCCGCCCTTCAAACAGGGCTGAACCGTGGCGGTAAAGCGCCGGGGGGGAAGGGAGCAGGCGCAGCAGAGAAAGGGCGGTCACGCTTTTGCCGCAGCCGGATTCGCCAACCAGGCAGAGCACCTTTCCGCGTTGCAGAGAAAAACTCACGCCGTCAACGGCATTGGCCACAATATCCGGCCGGCCTTCGCGGGCAAAGCCCACATGCAGGTTCTCCACGCGAAGCAGGGGGGCGGGTTGCGCGGCGCCGTCCCGGGGAGTGCGGGAGCGAAGCGCCTCCGGCGGGCACGGGGGCTCCGGCCCTTTGCCGTCCCCGCCAAAGGATGCGGAGCGGTCAAAGCCGTCTTCCGCCCTTGAGGCCCGAGGCGGTGGAACCGCAGTATGCGCTTGCGCCGCTGTCGCTTTCAGGGAGCTTGCCACGTGGATGCCATTACATGGGTACCTTGGTTTCCGGAGAAAGGATGCGCAGCAGGGCGGCCCAGCGTTCTTCTTCGCTGACCTCTTCCTTGGCCTCATCCTGTTGGCCCTCCTGGGGGGGCGGCGGGACGCTGAGCACTGGCGCCATGGGGGTGGAAGTCAGGGGCAATGTAATTTCTTCCAGCAGCTTCGGGCCGTTTTTGTCTTTTTGATCGTGCCGGACCAGGGAGATGCGCACCCGCTGGGTTTTGTTGCCGATTTGGATGCTTTGCCCCGGCTGGAGCACTTCAATGCGATCCCCCTGAGCCTGTTGGGGGGCCTGGGCTTTGCCCCGGCCGGGGAACTCTGATTCGTCGATCAGCCGATCCATGCGCGCATCCGCCTGCGCCTGGCTTGCGTCAGCGGCGTCAGCTCCGGCCTTTCGCTGCTCGGCTTCGCGCCTGGTCCGCTCCTCGTCCAGCAGTTTGCGGGCCACGCTGATCACTTCGCGCGGCCTGTCAGAGCCGGTAAAGCGGCCCAGGGCGGCGAGGGCGGCCTCCACTTTTTGCGGCGGGCGTTCCTTCTGGGCTTTACCCCGCTTTGCCCCTTGCTTGGCTTCGGCAGTTTTTTTTGCGGCCTGGACTGGGCGTCCGGCTTTTTTGCCCGAGTTGGCAAAGCGTTCCACCAGGTCGGCAACGGCCGCCCTGTTCCATTGCCCGGCATCGGGCGAGGTGCGGGAAAGTACGCTCAACAAGGTCCGGGCCTGCTTTAACAGGCTTTTGGATGCGCGTATGGGCACAGCGCTGCGCAGGGCCAGGGCTATGCCTTCGGCCGGCCGGCAGTCAAGGCGCAGGGTTTCGGTGGCCATGGCTATTTCGGCCTCGGCGCTGAAAGCATTGTCTTCTTTTCCTGTCAGTTCAACGGAGCGCAAGCGCCCGCCCAGAACTTTCGCCATGGGCGTGCTGAGATCGGACGATGCGCCTTCATGCAGCGCCGCCGCAAGGGCAAAGGCCTCCAGAGGCTCGAGGGGGAGGGATATGAGGCGCTGTGTGCCCGAAGGATAGAGCAGAAGGACCGGAGCGCGGTCGTCCTGCATGAGGGATATGCCCAGTACTGTCAAATCTACCATGGCGCACCTGCCTGCCTGCCTTTGAGGGAGTGCCGCGCTGCAGCTTCTATGCGCACCGGAAGCATGGCGCCCTGCCAGCCTCCGGAACGAAAGTCGCGGCCTTGTCGGGAAGGAAGGGTGACGTTTACAATAAAGCCCTCTGCCGTCCGGCCCTGCCAGGATTCCAGGACATTGGTCCCGCAATCTTGTGCCGTGTGCCGCAAAAGGGGGTCGGCCGTGTCGGCGTCCGGTTCCACAAGCAGTTGATCCAGTCTGCTTTTGCCTTCCAGCAGAATAACGCCGTCAACACCTTTCATCAATGCCAATACTCTATCACTAGCGCTATTTTGCCAGTCCTGCAAGCGTGAAAGACGTTCCAGGGCGACGGCGCGGTCTACCTTGTCCGGCAGCAGCACGGCTTTTGCGCCGGGACGGTCGGAATAGACAAAGGAAAAACTGGCGGCAAAGCCGACGTCGCGCATGAGTTTCATGGTTTCCTGAAAATCCTCCTCCCGCTCGCCGGGAAAGCCGACAATGATATCCGTGGTCAGCACGATATCCGGCCGCGCCTGACGCAGGTCGTGCACGATATCCAGGTAGCGCCGGCAGTCATAGCGTCTGTTCATGGCCGCAAGGATGCGGTCGGAACCTGACTGCACCGGCAGATGCAGGCGCGGGCAAAGCGCCTCCAGTTCGCCAAAGGCCCGGATAAGCTCGGGGGCGATATCCTTGGGATGCGAGGTCACAAAACGCAGACGCTCAAGACCGGGCAGGGCCGCGACCTTGTACAGCAGTTGCGTAAAACCGATGCCCCGCCCGCCCGCGTCCTGGCCGTAAGCGTTGACGTTCTGACCCAGCAGCGTGATGTCGCGGGCTCCGCAGGCCAGAAGGGTCCGGCATTCTTCCAGAACTGCTTCCGGAGAACGGGATTTCTGCGCCCCGCGCACAAAAGGAACAATGCAATAGGTGCAGTAGTTGTTGCAGCCCTGCATGATGTTCACATACGCCGCAGGAGGCACCATGTCCGGCTGTTCAGGGTCCTGTGCGCCGGGTTGTCCTTTCGCAACGGCGACGGTCGTCCAGACCTGTTCGCGTTCAATGTATGATTCGGAAAAGTCCGGCAGACTCAGGCGCAGGCCGGGTTCTTCCAGCAGTCTGCACAGGGCGGAAGGCGCACTGGCAATGCCGTCGGTACCGAAGACGAGGCGCACTTCGGGGAAGCGCCGGACTATGGCCGCGCCGACCTGCTGGGCGACGCAGCCGCCAACGCACACGGTTATGCCGCTGCGCCCGTGCACCTTGTTGTAACGGGCGATGCGGCCCAGTTCCGAATAGACCTTCTGCTCTGGCTTGTCGCGCACGGAGCAGGTGTTCAGAATATAGACATCCGCCTCTTCAAAGCCGCCTTGCCGAAAGCCGCGCAAGATCAGGGCGCGGGCCAGCCAGTCGGAATCGGAGGCGTTCATCTGGCAGCCAAAGCTTTGGATATGAAAAACAGGAGCCATGCGAATCCGTGTCAGTGGTTATAGTGTGCGTTTCCCGGCTGTGGCGCATTGCACGAGCTGCCGGGGTGGGGGCCTTCGGGCTTGCCCGGTCGGGGCGGCGGCTCTCGCGCCAGCGGACATGATCGACAATATGGGGGCAAGGGCATGGCGTGCCTTGCGAGGTCCGGGGCGGAGCCCCCGGCAGGGATTCCAAGGGGGCTTGCGCTCCCTTGGCCGCCGGAGGCATGTTACCGGTGCAATACAGGGGCTATGTACTGCCTTTGCCTGCCACGGGCAAGTATTGTACACGGCCGGACCTTGCGGGCGCAAGGTCTTTTGCCTTGGGCCCGTTCTTGTTGGGGCGCCCGGCCGGGCGCACCAAAAATAAAACCCCCAAGCTATTTTAATAGTAGCTTGGCGTTTTTGTTGAAAACCCTGGCGGAGAGGAAAGGATTTGAACCTTCGGCTCCTTTCGGGTACACACGATTTCCAGTCGCGAAAAGTGGCCAATAATGTTCGCCAGTTATCACTTTTTATCAAGAATAATTAGATAGTTGAATGCCCGTACATCAACATGGAAAATCAGAACTTTCCAGACTCAGTGGAGCAAAATTGGAGCAAAAATTTCTTCAAAAAAATGTTCGGATGCTATTCCGTGCAACTCCCTTTCAAGAAAGCGTCACATTATAGCGCACTTCACAACTGCCGTCCGGCGAACAGTTTTTCCTGAAAGGCCAGGAGGGAGTCCATGGAAGCGGCTCGCAGAGTGAGCACGCCTTTGCTTTCTTCCCAACGATGCAGCGTGACGATGGAAACGCCGAGCGCACGGGCAAAAGCGGCTGGCGTCAGACCGGCTAGCTTGCGCAAGCGCCGTATGGCCGCGCCGGTAGGCCGCCCGGCCCTGAAAGGAGGTTTTGCGCAAGCGTCGGGCGCGGCTTTTGTCGTAACCTTTGGAGCCGTACTTGCCTTGGCGAGCAATTTTGGTTTGTCGGGAAAACCGGAGACTGGGGGCGAAGCAATTTGAGCGTCCACATCAAGGTCGATGCCGAAAAGCGCGCCCAGGTCGTCGTCATCCAGCGCATCGGGCTGCGCGTTTTGCGTGAAGTCCAGGCTGGCGGGGATGAGGTCCTCGGCATTGACGCCCCGCAGCACGAACAGCAGATCCGGTTCCGCGTCCAGCCGTCTGCCGACACCGTACAACGTCGCGGCAACGTGCTTGCACATGCTTGCCCAGTCCGGGCAGGAACAGTCAAACGTGATTTCCGCCGGAGAAGGAAATATGCCGGTCGTCGGGTCGCACATGATTTCCATGACCTGCCTGGATATTTTCCCTTGCAGCAGTTCGAGCAACGATCCCACTTGGCCCGAGCATCGGGCGCACACCTCGCGCCAGCGCTCTTCCGGTAAAGGCTTTACGCGCACCGTAAGCGTGTAAAGGTCGCTGCCACTGACCAGCGCCTTGACCGTGCCGCGTTCAATGTCCAAATGGCATAAGCAGCCGGAACGCGCATAGCTGCGCCCGCGCCCCAGACGATTTTCAAAGTCGGCGTACGCTTCCAGATTGTCGCACCAGCTTTTGCCCCAAAACGTTGCGGCCATCCTGCCTTTGAAGGCCGCAACGGGTTTTGGCTGCTGCCCTTGCGTGCGCAGTTTCTCCACCAACTTCTCGGCCTTTTTGCGCTTCTGTTCCACGGAAACGTATTCGCCAAATCGGTAATACATGCTCACTCCGTCGCCTGGCTGGCGTCCAGGCGCACAAGGTTCCATATTTCGGCATCACTCAGGGAGGTGATATCCATTTCCGCGCCGCTGCCCAGTACCTCGTCGGCCAGTTCCCGTTTCCGGGTGATAAGCGCGTCGATCTTTTCTTCCAGTGTGCCTTTTATGATGCATTTATGCACCAGCACGTTCCTTTTTTGTCCGATGCGAAAGGCTCTGTCCGTTGCCTGATCCTCCACCGCAGGGTTCCACCAGCGGTCGAAATGAATAACGTGGCTGGCTTCGGTAAGGGTCAAACCCGTGCCGCCCGCCTTGAGCGAAAGGACAAAAAAAGGAGGGCCGTCCGGCTGCTGGAAAGCGTCCACCAGTTCCTTGCGCTTTTTTACAGCGACTCCGCCATGCAGCACAAGGCCGGACCTGCCGAACACCGTTTTCAGATAGTCGGCCAAAGGATCAATGATTTCATGAAACTGGGTGAAAACCAATACCCGTTCCTGCCGCGCGGCAATATCGGCGCACAGCTCGCCGATGCGTTGAAATTTTCCCGACAGTTCGGGAGTATAGCCTGTTCCGCTGCCGCCATGCGCTCCCCCCTGTGCCGGGTGGTTGCAAATCTGTTTAAGCAGCATGAGACTTTGCAGAACGATGACACGCCTTTTTCTTTGGGCCTCGGGGGAGGAATCCAGATCCTCCAGCGTCCGCTTCAGAGTTTCCGTAACCTTGACATAGAGCCGGATCTGCGCCCTGGTGAGGTGACAAAAGAGCTGCATTTCCGTCTTATCGGGCAAATCGGCGATAATACGCTTGTCCGTCTTCATGCGCCGTAAAATATAAGGCGCGGTGACCCGACGTAGCGGCGCGAACCGTTCTTGCGACTGGGCCATTTTTTTCATGAGGGAAGTGAAGGAAGCGGCGCTACCCAGAAGTCCGGGATTGATAAAGTCAAACAAGGCCCAAAGATCGCCCAGGCTGTTTTCGATGGGCGTGCCGGTCAGGGCAATACGCGAAGCGCCCTGGAGCTTGCGCACGGCTTTGCTCTGGCGGGTTCCGGCATTTTTGATGGCCTGGGCCTCGTCCGCGATGACCCTCCGCCACGGGATCGAGGCCAACCAGGGCAGGCGGCCGCACATGGCATAGGTGGTAATGACCAGATCATACCGCGCCAGTACTTCCTCCTGCTCGAACGCCGCCATCTCTTCCTTGTCCATTTCGGACGGATGCAGCAGCGCCAGGCGCAGAGCGGGGGCAAAGCGGGCGGCCTCCTTGTGCCAGTTGGCCATAAGCGAAGCGGGAACAACGAGCAGGGAGGGGCAAGTCTGAGCCGGACCGCTGTGCTTCTCTCGCAAGAGCAAAGCCAATATTTGCATAGTCTTGCCAAGGCCCATGTCATCGGCAAGACACGCCCCCAGGCCCAGGCTGTCCAGAAATTTCAACCATGCCACGCCATGCGCCTGATACGGACGCAAATCGGCACAGAGTCCCGGAACATGCTCACACGGTTCCAAAACCTCGGTACGGGTGGCGGCAATAAGTTCCTTGAAACCGGGACCGGCTTGCGCCAGGGACCAGGCACGAAGACTCTCTTCTCCCGCGATGTCACTGTTCGTGCCGTCCGGAACGCCCGCCAGAAGCCTCATTCCCTGCATGAAGGTGAGTGTTCCGACAGCGGCCTCGGCCTGAACCTCCTGCCAGTGGGCCAATGCCTGCTGGAGCTTGTCCCGGTCCACCTCCACCCATTGGCCTTTGACGAGTATAAGTCCGTTCTGCCCCTGCGAGAGCAGGAGGGCAACATCCTCGGCACTGAGCCGCTCTTCGCCAATGGCCACACTGACGTCGACATCCAGCAGAGCTTGCGCGCCCAGGCTGGCCGGGCGTATGCCCAGCGTGGCAGTGACGGCGGGACGAGGCCGCTTCTTCCACCAGTCGGGCAGGCGCACGCCAATACCGCATTCCTCCAGCAGGGGCGCACCGCGTAAAAACGCATAGGCGCTGTCCGGCGTCCAGGGAGTGGCATGGTATATGCAGCCGCTGACAACCATTTCCCCGACCCAGGGCAGACGCTCCGACGCCAGGCGTACCGGTTCCAGGAGACGCGCCAGCGCCGGTTTGTTCTTGTCACCGACATACTGCTGCAACGCACGGGACAACGGCACATGGCGCGGTTGACGCCGCTCGTTGATGCCCGTGGTATACGTGGCCAAAAAGGCAAAGGGCCGGGCTTCGTCCATCCTGTTTTCCGCCAGATGGAAGAAAACGCGTCCAACCTGCCGCCAAAGCGGCGCATGTGCCTGAATAAAAGGAGCAAGCCCTCCATCGCCACGGAGGGTATCCGCACACCAGGCCAGCAACTTTTTCCACAGAGCCGCGAGCATTTCCAGGTCAAGGTATTCGCCGCCGGGCATGGGCGGCGCGGAGAGAAGCCACGTTGCCGCTTTTTCAGGCAACGCAATGCCCGCCACCATGTCCGCGTCGGCAGGTGAAGGCGCATCGGGGTTGGCCGCATGACAAAGTTCCCTTATACAGGCGGCGGCCACATCGCGCCAGAAGGCGATGACAGGATCTGTCGCGGCATCACGCTGCGCGCCAAGCTGGAACCATAGTTCCTGCCAGGGTATGGCCGGGTCAGCGTCTTCCCATTTCAGACGCGCGGTGGGAGAAAGTGTGATGCAGGCGGATATCATGGCACGAGTTTCACTCATATGCCTTCAAGCAGCGCGGCGATCTCTTTTGGCGAAGGCAGCTGCCCCCGTAATGCCTTGGGCAAGGTCTTTGTAATTTCGTAGGTCGCAACGCCAATGGACTTGCTCGCGTCGTGCAAAGCATACTCCACTACCGTGCGGTTTTTCTCTCTGCACAGGATGATCCCGATGGAAGGGTTCTCGCCCTCCTGGCGCACCTGCTTATCCAAGGCTCTGAGGTAAAACTGCATTTTTCCGATGAACTCTGGCTGGAATTTGCCGATTTTCAATTCAACGGCCACCAATGCCTTGAGTGTGCGGTGGAACAGCAAGAGATCAATAAAAAATTCGTCACCATCCACCTCCTGACGGTATTGGCTGCCCATAAAGGCGAACATGCCGCCCATGGCCCGGAGAAAGTCTTCAATCCGGGCGATGAGCGCCTTTTCCAGTTCTCGTTCACTATAGGGCTCAGCCAGTTCAAGAAAGTCAAAAATATACTCGTCTTTCACCGCCAGCTTGGCTTGAGCGCGCAGTTCCGGGGTAAGCTCCCGGTCAAAATTGGTCTGGCCGAGCATGGACTTTTCATAAGTCTGGTTCTCGATCTGGTGGATAAGCACATTTTTCGACCAACCGTACTTCTTGGTCATACGAAGATAAAACTCGCGCTCAAGTGTATCCTTGCAGCGTTCCATTATAGCCAGATTATGGCTCCATCCAATTTGTGCAACCAGTGGCTGCACTTTTTCATCGTGGCGATAAAGCAAATAAAAATCGCGTATATAGAAAACATTCCGCCGAGAAAAACCCGTAATCCCCGGAAATTCCGCCCGAATATCCTCAGATAATTTTTCCACGACCCCTTTACCCCATCCGCCATTTTCCTGCCGCTCCACGATTTTCCGCCCGATATCCCAGTACAGCCCGACCAGCTCCATGTTGACGGCTTTGAAGGCTTCATATTGAGCGGACCGGATACGCTCCTTGACCTCAGACAGCAGGACAGGGTAATCGTCAGAATTTACAGTCACACGGTCATTTTTAGGCGTTTCCATCAAAAATCCTTTAGCCGCAGGCGCATTGATATTTTTCAGACTGACTTGTTTGGGCAGCAAGATCAATCTCTACTCCGTTTCCCGCCATGACTATGCTCCGCATCGGCCCGCAGCCAGGCTTCCGCCAGCAGGACGCGCTTGAAATGCCGTTCAAGGAACGCGCCTCGGTCCTCAAAGTAAAATTCCCAAGCCTTTTTGACCGGCTCGTCAAACTTGTCCAGATCGACCGGATGTTCCAGGGCGCGCACGAGATTTTCAACCGAATCCAGTGGCATGTTCAGCGATTGCAGACAGTTGAACAGATACGGCAAAGGGCTGTTCTTGTCCACGCAGAGCGTCCAGGCATATCCGGCAGGGTGATAACCTTTGAGTGCCGCCTTGGATGGTGCCGGAACACGCGATTGCAGTTCCTTTACAATATCAGCAATGTATTTTTGCAGACCTTTTTGTCTTCTGTATTCCGGTGACGTGCTTGGAATATCATGCAGGTGACACAAATGGATTTTCTTTGTGCGAACAAGTTTCGGCACAGAGCGCCAGCAAAGACCGCATACAACAAAATCATCCGCGATATCTCGCGGAGTTCCATAATCAATTTTCCTCCCGGCTTTCTTTTCAGCGGGTCTGTAGTGACGCCTTTTGGGCAGCGCGCCAATAACATTCATAGCCCTCAGCAAAAACGATTCTTCCTCCGGAACATCCGGCTGCTCCAAATGCCTTGTTGACCACTAGCAGTTGTCAATCCAGCAAATCTGCGACATCCGCTTTTCCAGTTCGCTCCATTTTCCGGCCCTGCCCGGCGGCGACAGCCTTTTGGTCAGTTCCTCAACTGTCCCCGAAACTTCACCGAACCTGGCGACAAATTCCTCCGCAATAGTCCGCGCCGCCTGTCGGGTGTTCCCTCCCCAAAGTAGTTCCAGCAACCCGTATTCCGCTTTATCCCCATCCAAAGACTCAAGGTGCGATCTGGCCCCGCTCAGAAGCAAGTTGCGTTTTTCAGGGGTAGGTAAATTTTTGTTCATTTGCCAAAGAATAGTTGTTTGCCCGCATACGCGGGAATTTTCACACATCGCATCTTTACGGAGGGATGAACAATGGTACGGAAACGAATCTACTATATTGACGACCTTTCCACAATTCTCGGCAAAAGCGTAGCGGCGACCCTCGTTACAACAAATCCCGCTGTTTCGATCCTTTCCCCTTCCCCGCCGCCACGTTGGGGCAGCAAGCCCGCATCCGCGATCTTGGCGAAAAACTGGACGCCCACCGCAAGGCCCGGCAGATGCTTTACCCCGACTTGACCATGACCGGCATGTATAACGTGCTGGAAGCTCTGCGTCAGGGCCGGGAGCTCACAACCAAAGAAAAGACTATTCACGAACACGGACTTGTGACCGTGCTGCGCGAACTGCACGACGAACTGGACGTTGCTGTCGCCGATGCCTACGGCTGGCCCGCCGATCTGTCGGACGAAGATATTCTGACCCGCCTTGTGGCCTTGAATGCCGAGCGCGTGGAAGAAGAGAAACAAGGCAACATCCGCTGGCTACGCCCGGAATATCAGATCAAATCCAAAGCGGAGCGGAAAGCTGTCCAGACCAAAATTGACATAGATATTCCCGTCGAACCCGCAACCAAGGGTAAAAAGGGGAAAGCCACCAAAGCCAAGACCGGTCCCAAGATTCCGTGGCCTACCGACCTTCTGGAGCAAACTCAGGCCGTGCGCAACGCGGTAAGCACATTGCAGGATGCCGGAGTCACCGTCACGCCAGATACAGTGGCGGAACGCTTTACACGCGTCCCTCGCGCCAGGGTGCAGGAAATTTTGCATGTGCTGGAGGCGCTGGGGTTTGTGTGATATCAGGGCTACCGCATCTTCTGAGGGGCGTTTTTAAAAAAGATGATGTTTGACCTATCAGATTGCCCGATTGTTTTTCGGGCATAATTGTTGACTTGAGTGGCAACCAGTTGATGATAAAGGATATTCCATTTTTCCAGGGTACTGATATACTGCCGCAAATCTTACATTGCGGAGTTAGTCTTGGATAAAATCATTTCGCTAGCGGATGCCTTTATTGTTGTTCATGACCCCCGGATTGACCGTACCAAGAAGCATAAGCTTGTTGATATTCTCATTATTACGCTTTGCGCCACAATTTGTGGTGTGGAGGGGTGGGAAGAAATCGAAATATTTGCCGAAGAACGCGAGGACTGGTTCAAAGGATTTCTGGAGCTTCCCAACGGTATTCCGTCTCACGATACCATGTACCGGGTATTTTCGCGGATTAATCCCAAGGAGTTGAATGCGGCGCTCATACGCTGGACAGAAGGCCTCAATCAGAGCGTGGAAGGAAAAGTCGTTGCTATTGATGGCAAAACTTTGCGTGGCTCGTTTGATACTGCAACAGGCAAAGCGGCTCTGCATCTGATCAGTGCCTGGGTGGAGGAGAACAGCCTGGTCTTGGGACAGGTGGCTGTAGCCGGCAAAGAAAACGAGATTACCAAGATTCCAGAGCTGTTGCGGATGCTTCATCTGAAAGGAGCCATTGTTACTATTGATGCTATTGGGTGCCAGAAAGAGATAAGCCATGTCATTCGAGAACAATGTAAAGCTAATTACGTATTTGCCTTAAAAAAGAATCAGCCATCTCTCTATAATGAAGTGGTACATTTCTTTAACGTAGCAGAGAATTCGGAATATTTTTCCAAAGATGCTTTCGAAAGCCTGGAAAAAGGGCATGGGCGCATAGAGCATCGTACATGCGTCTGTTTGGATGTTGGCGGAGAACTGGACCACGTATCTTCCGGCTGGTCGGACTTGCGTACCGTGGCGAAAATTCATTCCGTCCGGGAAACTAATGGCAAAAAACAAGAACAAACACGATATTTTATCTCAAGCCTTGCCTGTGACGCGTCCGCTGTAGCCCATGCGGTGAGGACCCACTGGAGCATCGAAAACTCCCTTCACTGGCGGCTGGATGTGACCTTTAAAGAAGACGCTTCGCGTATTCGTAAAGACAACGCACCGGAAAATATGGCCATTCTGCGCCGAATAGCCTTTAGCCTGGCAAAAGCAAGGACGCC
>JAJDJN010000209.1 GCA_030267245.1 Desulfovibrio sp. OttesenSCG-928-A18 | reverse complement strand
TCTGTCCGCGAAAGTGCGGCCAGGGCCTCGGGGTGCAGCAGGCCATGCCGCACGTGCAGGGAACGCAGTTCTATATCCAGGGGCATGGCGAAGGCGCCGGAGGATTCCTGTTCCGGCTGCGAAGGGGCTGGAGCGGGAAGGCGGAACAACTCCGGCGCTTCCAGGTCGAGTTCATCGATCTCCAGGGTGCCCCGCAACAGGGGCAGCAGCTTCAGCCGCAGGCTGAGCCCGCTGGCGCGCAGAAGCGGCCCCTGCGCATCCGCAAGGGCTATGTCGCGCAGGACAAGCTTTTGCGGCAGGGGGCCGACAAGTTCGCCCAGGCTCAGTTGCAGCCCCTGCCCGGCCAGGAGCTCCTCGACCGTTTGGGCCAGAAAACGCTCCGCATGCGAAGTGCGCAGCCAGACAAGGGCGCCGCCGACAAGCAACAGGACGAGAAGGAACAGACCGGCCAGGGTCCGGACCAGAAGCCGGAGCACGGAGCCCTTGTGCGGGCGCGGAAGCTTGCCTGTATGCTGCCTGGGCATTGTCGCGGCCGTCCTGGTCAGAAACTTTGTCCGATGCTGATATAAAACTGCACCGGGTCGTCGTCGCCGCGCGGGTTGAGGGGGGTGGCGACATCAAAGCGCACGGGGCCTATGACCGTGAAATAACGCAGCCCCAGCCCCGCCCCCCAGCGGAAGCTGCCGTCCACGCCCTTGAAGTATTCTTCATAGACCATGCCGCCGTCTACAAAGGCGACCATGCCCCACTCGGGGGTGATGCGCCAGCGGGCTTCGGCGCTGACTTCGGCCAGGGAGCCTCCGCCCAGCGGGTCCTTGTCGCTGTTGCGCGGCCCCAGGGACTGATATTGATAGCCCCGCACCGAGCCGCCGCCGCCGCTGTAAAAACGCGCCGAAGGCGGCACCTTGTCCGCGTCTTCACCGGCCAGCACGCCCACAACCCCGCGCAGGGCGAGCACCTTTTTCGCCTCGGCGTCCAGGGGGAAGAAGGCGCGGGCCTCGGCCCTGCCGCGCAGCACCGTGAAATTGCCGTCGTATTCCCCGGTATAGGGCGTTGCGCTGAGAAAAAGCCTGCCGCCTCTGCTTGCGTCCAGAAGCTTGTCCGTATCATTATAAATAAGCCCGAGGGGGACGCCGAACATGAAGTAGTCGAGTTTGGTCTTTTTCGGCTCTTTGATGTTGCCGCCTTCGGCGCTTAATTTGGCGTTTCCCGACCAGTTTCTGGAAAAGCGCCGCTCAAGGCCGGCGGCCGCCGCAGCCGAGGTCATGTTGTAGGCGTCCGTGTCCTGGTGCAGAAAACCGGCGTTGGCGATAAAATCCATATCCCGGCGAAAGGCGTGGGGCATACGGTAGGAAAGGGTTGCCTCCTGCATGTCCCCCCACAGGGAACTTTCCAGGCGCAACCTGTCGCCGTGGCCCGAGAGGTTGCGGTGCTCCCAGTAAACCTGCGCCCCTGCTCCGAAGTCGGAATGGTATTTGAGCGAGCCGCCCACCGTGCGTTCCGGCGCGCTTTCCAGGGTGGTGTGCACACTGCGGTTGCCCTCTTCATCCAGGGAGCCGGGGTTGACGTCCACACGCTGGAACAGTCCGCTCTGGCGCAGGGAATCCCTGTAACCATCCAGTCTGGCCTGGCTCCAGGGGCTGCCCGGACGCCAGTTGCGCTGGTTGTCGATATAGGATTGCCTGACCCCGGGCGCGCCTTCGCGCTCTATATCGCCCATGCGCACGAACTCGCCGGTATAGATGGCCAGTTCGGCCTCAAGGGTGCGGCTGGCGTGATCCACGACATAGCGCGTGGCGCTCAGGGTGGCGTAGGGATAGCCGTTATTTTGAAAGCGTTCCACCGCCCTGTCCACCGCGTCAAGAACATCCGTGGCCACGGCCGGCGCGCCTTCGGCAAGGCCCACGTCGGCCAGGCTGGCGGGCAGGCTGCTGCGCAGGCGGCGGCGTTCGCGGCGTTCGCGCTCCTCCTTCGGCAAGCCGGCCTCCTGGGCTTCGTTCACCTTTTCCGGGGCGGGGGCGTTATCAGGCAGTGGGGCCAGCACCCGGGTCTTGCCCATGCTGTAGCGGGGGCCGGTGAGCAGGACCACGCGCACCACGGCCTTGACCCTGTCCTTGTCCTCCCCCTGGGCCGCCTCAACTTTGCCAAAGGCGCGGCCGGAGAAAAAACCCTGACTGTGCAAAAGCTCCCGACCCTGTTCCAGAGCGACGGCAAGGCGCTGTTCCAGGCCCATGACCGTGGGTGGGGGATTGTCGGCCAGGCGGTGCAACTGGCTGATGCGGGCGAACTGCGCGGTGAGCGTATTGGCCACGGCAGCTTCTTCGTCGCTCCGGGCGCCGCTCGAACTGCCGGAAGAACCGGAGCGGCCGGGGCGTACCTCGCAGACGACGCTGTAGCTGATGCTCCCCTGCGCGCCGGCGGCAGCCCCGGGAAGCTGCCGGCCAAGGGCGGCAAGTTCCTGCGGAAGCGTGGGCGCGGGTATGGGGCCTTCCGGATCCGTAAGCCTGACGGCGCTGCGCCGGTATTCGTCCCCGTCTTTTTTGCCCAAAAAGGGCTTTTGACCCCCCGCGCAGGCGTTGAGCAAGACCAGGGGGATAAGCATAAAAAGAAAATATTGCGCGCGCATGGGCTTATGTGTAGCCTACTTTTATTCGTCTTGCCACCCGAAGCAGCGGCTTCTCCGCGTAAGGTTAGCGCGGATTGCACGGGTACGGGGCTGCCCGCCCGGCGGCAAGGGCAAAGGGCTCCGGGCCCGGCTGCGGACATCGCTTGGGAACTCGTCCGCCCCTGGCTGAAGTGCCCCTTGCCGGCAACAGTTGGGTGGACATGCGCGTCGCCAGGGCGCGGGCATGATTCCGCCAGGGCGCTCCGGGCTTTTCGCCTGGAAGGGAACTCAGAGAATGCGGGCCGCGTCCTGCATGTAATGGGCGTCAAAATTCGCGGCCGCGTCTTCCTGCCGGTAGCGGGGCACCCAGTCCTGCTCCAGGCTGTCCATGACGCCCGCGCTCAGGGCGGGGGCGAAGTAGGCCGCCAGGGCGGGCATGCTTTTAGCGTCGCCCGCTTCGGGCAGTTCTTTTTCGCCCGCCCGCGCAAGGTCCGCGCGTAACAGGGCCAGGCTTTCGGGATAGGGCGCGAACAGGCGCATGCCCTCGCTCAGCAAGGCCCGCGCCGCTTCGTCTCCGGAGGCTTCTTTCGGGCCGGCGAGCAGCCGCAAGGCCCTGGCAAGGGTCAAAAGCGTCACCATGAATCCGGCATAGACAAGGATGGGATCCGAGTAGCGTCGGGCGTAGTCCAGGGCGGCATGCAGGGCCGGGCCGCTGTCGTGCAGATAGCGCTCCGGACCGTATTTTTTGACGATGGCGGCAACGGCTTCACCATAATATACAGCCTCACGCCTGCAGTGGGCCGCCCGGTCCAGGTGCCTGGTCTCATAAACCGGCAGGGAGTCGCAACTCAGCAGGCGCAGGCCCGAGGCAAGGATTTTACGGCTCAGGTGCACATCTTCCCACAGCGCTCCGGCATAGTCGTCCAGGCCGCCCACCTGCTCCCATACGGAGCGGCGCAGCAGCATGCAGCCTCCGGGGAGTTTGGGCGCGTCCCGGTCGTCCCTGCGCTGGGGGAAGGTCCGGTAACGGGCCCTTGCCAGGGAGGATCCGGCCAGGGCCGGGATGCACTGGGCGCCCACCATACCCGTATCGGGCCGCGCCAGCAGGCTCAGTGCGTGTTTGAGCCAGTGCTTGTGCGGGCGGATATCCGCATCCAGGGAAAAGAATATATCTCCGGTGAGGGCGTTCAGCCCCGCCCGCTTTGCCTGCCCCGGACCGTGTTTGCGCTCGAGACGCAGAACTCGTGGGGCTGATGGAAACAGGGACGGTTCGGGCGGAACAAAGGGGCTTGCCGAGGCGTCGTCAATAACGAGCATTTCCGCAAAGGGCACGCCAAAGTCCAGCGTATGGCGCAAAAGCCCGGCCGCCGCATGGTGGTCGTTATAGGTGTAGGTGATAAAGGAGATGCGGGGAAAGTCCGACATAAGGGTTGAG
>JAJDJN010000208.1 GCA_030267245.1 Desulfovibrio sp. OttesenSCG-928-A18 | reverse complement strand
GGGGCAAGGGCGTGATGCCCCTTGCGGGGGTCAGGGGCGGCTACTCCCGGCGGGACCTGCAAGGGGGCCGCCGGAGGCATGCGCCTGACACGATGTACTCCGCAACAGCGTTTTTGTACAGGCGTACCATGTGCCGTACCCTTGTAGCGCGGCCTTGCATATCGCAGCTTGTGTCGCAGCCTTGTTGCCCCCGGCGCGGAATTATGCTTTGCTGTGGCAGACAAGCGCAAAGGAGTTGCATATGGGTGCTTCGGATGCTTTGAGACTGAAAAAACGCCGCCGGTCCGGGCGGCAAAGCCGGGTCTTGCCGCGGTTGCCGCTGTTTTTTATGGCTCTGGGTCTTTTTTTCTGCCTGGGCGCGCTGTCGCGGCCAGCCGTCTCTAGTGCCTCGGAAGTCTCCCTTGCGCATCCCGCCGGCAGGGCCGGCCTTGACGGTCATGAAACAGGCTTTTCCCGAACACAGGTAGCCGACGCTGCTTATCTGCTGTCTGCCCGTGGCGATTTCGCGCCCAAGGGGCTGGACAATGACCTGGACAGCCAGAATTCGTCCAGGGTCAAACCCCGGGCCGGGGCCAAGGCCACGCCCCAGGACAAGCCCCAGGCCAGGCGCCCCTCAGCGGCCGGATCTGCCGCGCAGCTTCCGCCCGCTCAAGACAGCGCCCGGGCTCCTTCCCCGGCCAAAGGCGGCGTGGAGAGCGGGCCGCCGGCAAGGCCGGAGGCCGGGCTGATGCTGGTCAGTCCGGGCCTTGTGCTCGCAGGCGTTGACAACAGCGACCAGGTGCGGGTCGAGAACCTGCGGCACATCTTTGCGGGCCTTGGCAACACGCTGATTGTCTGGTTTTTCGCGCTGATCATCTTCGCCCTGTTCAGACGCACCGGCGCGGAGCGGACAAACAACACCGCGCCGGCGCCGGTGGGGACGGCGGGCAGAATAGATGTGAATACGGTCCTCGGAGCCAAGGGAGCCTATCTGCAACGGCAGGCCGCGCGCTCCCAGAACAGCACCACAGTGGCCAGGGCCGGGCTCTTTGACCCGGAGGATCTGGCCGTGCGCGCTCATGCCGCCGGCGCCGGCGCAAACAGCGCGGGCAGGGGGGCCGCAAGTCCGATAGCGCGAGCGTTCAAGGACGAGCAAGCCGAAAGTTCGCGCCCGCTCGGACTCTGGCTGCTTATTCTTATCGGGGCCCTGGTGGTGCCGGCGCTGCTTGCCGCGTCCCTGTACGCGCAGTGGCCATTGCTGGAAAAGAGCCTGAGCGGCGTGGGCCTTATTCTGGACAAGATTGATTCCGAAGCATACAGCAGCTACCTTCTCTACCTCCTGGGGGTTTACAGCGCGCCCGCCCTGGAAAGTCTTGTCAAGTTGGTGCTGCTGCTTGCCAGCCTGCGCCAGTCCCTGGCCCTTTTGAGGGGAGCGAAGGACGCGCTGGCCAAGGCCAGGCGATTCCTGTGGCTCCAGTTTCTGTGCACCGGCGGCCTGTGCCTTTATTTCGCCGGGCTGCTTGGCATCGGCTCTATTGAGGTCATGCGCGCGGTGGCGCAGATTTCTGGCCTGTACTGGATTTGCGGCCTCAGCTACCTCTCCTTGTCTCCCCGTGTGCGGGCGCTGTTCTTTGCAGCCCCTGCCGAGGCAAAAAGCAAGCGCAAGCCAAGTCCGGCAAAAAACAAAGAACGCATGGCGGCAACGGTCAAAAACGCCACTATTATGCTCTCCCGACTGCCTGGCTCCCTGCCTGGCTCACTACCTGGCTCCCTGCCTGGTTTTTCCAGGGGCAGGCGGAGGGGGTGAACCTGGAGACAGCCCCTAGGGGCCGTGCTCCTGACCGCTGAGGGTCATCGCGGCGTCAGCTTTGTGGCGGCCCCTGTTCCCATGTGCTTGCCGCGCTGTACAGCGCAACGGCAAGGTCGATGATCTGGGCGTTCTGAAGGATGGCGTCGGCTGCGTGATCCAGGGACCAATGCAGGGTGTTCATGGTGTCGCAGGCTTTGCAGACCAGGGCGTGTTCAGGGGTTGCGTATCTGACCGGGTGCAGGTTGAATACCTCCACCTGTTCGCGCGCCAGGGTATATACCTGGCAGGCCGCGTCCTTGAGGCTGCGGATATGCGAGGCCAGCTCGCAGACCTTGCCCCGGAGGATCTCGTCGTTGCGCGGCCGGGCAAGGGCCTTGTCGTTGCCCGCAATATCGCAGCCCTGGAAAGTTCCATCGTGACGTATGGCGGGCAGAACTTCAGAGCTCACCCAGTTGGTAAAGCTGTCGGCCTGGGGTTTTTTGCTCCGAAAGGCCAGCTTGTAAACCGCCGGTTCGCAAATGCACTTGAGCACCCGCGCGCCGGGCTGCCTGGCAAGCTTCATGAGTTTTTGCCAGCTTTGGGGGATTGTGCGCAAGGTGGCCCCGCTCCAGGTAATATCAAGGGCCTTGCATACATCAGATGCGGAAAACCAGAGACGCCCGTCCAGCACAGCCGCCCTGATGCTCTGGGAGCGGAAAAGAAATACCGAGCACGGAAACAGTTCTGACATGATACCCCCTCTGCGATTGAGTGATATGCTTTTGCCGGCTGTTTTCGTGCGAAGCCGCCAGGGCTGGCGGCGATCATGGCGCGCAAAAAAAGCCGGAAGCTCACAACCGTCACAGAACGGCGGCAGGTATTTAGGGTGCCCCCCTGGACATTTCCCGCGCACTTCCGGCCCATATGACAAAAGACCCCAATATCCGGAGCATGGGGAAAAGAAAAGGCCAGGCTGTCGTGTGGCGAACCGTCTGTGAATGAGGTGTTGTGAGCACCTGGGCGCTAATATACAGAAAAATATAATAACAAGTAAAGAACAATCTATTACAGGAAAAATGCAGCGGCCGCGCCCGGCAGGGGAAGCCCGAGGGGGCGAAGCCCCCTAGGCTCATGCTGCCGGGCTCGGTACTGGCGGGCGGCTAGGCGGGGCCGTGTTCCGCATCCGGGCCCATGCCCTCTTGCCCGGGCTCCGGTTGTCTGAAACCGCGCATATGCCCCCGGGCGCGTTCGTGGCGGTCAGGCCGGCCTGGTCCGTGGCCGTGCGGGCCGCGTTCTTCAAAGGGGCCGTGCGGTCCGTGCCCGCCTTCGCGGCCGTGCTGGCGGCCCCGGCAACGGCCGCCGTGCCGCTCGTGATGTCCGCCATGGTGCCCGTGACGCCCGCCGTGGGCTTCATGGCCGCCAAAGCGCTCCACATCTTCCTCCATGGCGATGATCAGCTTGATCAGCAAAGCGCCCAGTTGTTGACGCTCCTCTTCGCTCAAGGGGTCGAAAATGGCTCTGGCGTTTTCACCCCGCAGTTTTTCCCGGGTCCGGGCCTCGGTCCGGCCCTGCTCCGTCAGGGTGATGATGTAATTGCGCCTGTCCTGCGGATCGCGCTCGCGCTGGATGTGGCCGCTGTGCTCAAGCTTTCCGAGCAGTTCACTCAGAGAAGCGGAACGCACGTGCAGCATGTTCATGAGCAGACGCTGGTTGGTGGGGCCAAGTTCCTGCAACAGGGCAAGGACATGCCCCTGGGCATGATGGACATGCCCGTGCCTGTGGTGCGAACGGGCCATAAAGCGCGCCGCCCTGTGAAAAAGAGCGAGCAGGGTATCCCCGCTTATGGGGTGTTCACTATCAAGATTCAAAGCTTCTTGTTCGCAATCTACGGTTTCGGAATGTTGTTCGTTCATGGTGATCTCCTCAGAGTTATGATCTGGGCGTCTGTTCCAGGCGCTTCGCCAAGGCGGCACCCTTGCCGCAACCGGGAGCCCGCAGGGAGCAGTGATTGTCGCACATGGGGCAGTTGCCGTCACTTGTATGAAGAACCTGTGGATTTTCGATTTGCCGGGACGGCTCCAATTGCCAGGACGGCTCCGAGAGCCGCCGGTGCCAGTGAGACCCGTGTGCCGCGCATACGCGCGGATGCCGGAAATCACGGCCAAAATGCCCGCAGTGCCTCCGCTGACGCCTCTGGAAAAGTTTTCGTATATGGCCGAACATGTGAACTCCTTTTGGATGGATAGCGCTTGTCGTAGCGCTCATGCATCATCCGGGTGAG
>JAJDJN010000207.1 GCA_030267245.1 Desulfovibrio sp. OttesenSCG-928-A18 | reverse complement strand
GTGCACGAAATGGCCCGGGCCGTAGAACAGGGCGAAGCGCGGCGCTGATCCGGAACGCGCCAGGGGCTCTGCCCCTTGCCCCGCCAGGGGCGCTGCCCCTGGACCCCGGCAGGGGAATGATTCCCCTGCACCCCCATTGTTGTACCCGGAGCGAAGTGCGCTTTTTATGCGCCCGCCGGGATCTGGGGGGAGCGTTTTCGCCGGGGTTCTCGCGGGTTAGCGGTTATTTGCCAAAACATATCACGGGAATGCCGATTAATCTCTTTTTCGCCCTCCGGCGCGTACTGGGGAAACAGGACGCCGGCCAGAGGGGCAAAGAGCGTCAATCCGTGTTCCCATAACCCGTCCGGCCCACGATGGCGCGGACTGCCTGGAGAACTGCAAGCATGGATAGCCTTACCGACATCATTGATCGCGTCCTTGCCTGGCTGCTGCTGCCGGCAACCTTCTACGGCGCGGGCGGCGCCCTCATGCACGCCGGACGCAAGGGCCGCAATCTGCGAAAAACCCTTATCGAAATCATCGGCGGCGCCATCACCGCCAATATGGTCTGCCCCCTGGTCCAGGATTACAGCCCGGAACAACTTCACTACACACTCTTCTTCCTCGTCGGCTGGGGCGGCCTCGAACTGGTCGGACGCCTCTACGACGTCTTCGCCGCCGCCCTTGAGGAACGTGTGCGCAGCAAACTGCGGGGCAAAGACGAATAACCCGGATTTTACGCAAAGCGCAAAATCCGGGTGCCCGGCTGCAGCGGCAGCCGGCCCGCAAACGTGCGGCTGCCGCTTTAAGGTATGAAATGCCCTGCTTATAAGTCCAGGTTCAGCCACAGGCGCGCGGCCCAGCCGATCATGAAGGATATCAGGGCCACGCTGAAGCTGATCAGCATCATCTCCCGAAAGCCGCGCAGGAAGGATTCCCGCCGGATCACGGATACGAAAAAGGTGAAGCCCAGAATGATCAGGGTCGCGTTGACAAGACAAAATGCCAGCGCCGTCAGCGGGCTCGAAAAGATGGCGTAGGGCAGCAGCAGCAGCGCCACCGTGAACAAATAGGCCAGGCCGGTATAGGTGGCCGCCTTCAGGGGGTGCTTTTCGCCCGCGTCCGCCTTTTTGGCCAGATACTCCGAAGCGGCCATGGACAAGGTGGCCGCCACCCCGGTGATAAAGCCGGCCAGCCCGATCATGGAGTTGTCGTTCAAGGCCAGGGTGAAGCCGGCCAAAGCGCCGGTCAGCTCGACCAGCGCGTCATTGAGTCCGAGCACCATCGAACTGATGTAGGAAAGCTTCTCTTCCTTGATCAGCGAGATGAGATAATCCTCGTGCTTCTGCTCGTCCTCAACAATCTTCAAGGCCACCGGCAGCTCTTTGCCAATGTCCGTGTAGGACTTGACCGCCGTGTCCTCGCCCGATTCCATGAGGTTGAGCACGAATACAAGCCCGAAAATACGCCCCAGCAGGATATACAGCCAGACCTTCAAGCGCCGCACCCTCGGCGGCCCGGGCACATAGGTGGACCAGAGATCCCGGTGCCGGCACTCGTCAGCCGCCATCTTTTCCAGAATCGTCCTGTTGTTTTCCGACTTGGTGATTTTTGCCAGGGCCGCATATACAAGGGCGTCCGTGGCCTCGTTATCATACATGCGGCGTACCGCCGCCTGAAGTCCAGCTTTCATGCCTTCTCCCTGAGCCTGTTCGCACCAGCCTGGAAAGTGCACGAGTGAAATGCCTTTGGCGGCCAAAGGGCTTTGCCCCCGGCGCTTCGTGCAATTTCCAGCTCTATGTGCGCAGGTAGTGTTTCAAGGTCCGGATAACCTCGTCGATGTCAAGGGGCTTGCACAGGTGATCGTTCATGCCCGCGGCCAGGCACCTGTCCACATCTTCTTTGAAGACGTTGGCGGTCATGGCGATGATCGGCACAGGCGAAGCGCCGTTTTTTGCTTCTTCCGCCCTGATGCGCCTGGTGGCTTCGTAACCGTCCATTTCCGGCATGTGAATGTCCATCAGCACCAGGTCATAGCGGATCGGGGACTCGTACACCATGCGGCAGGCTTCGGCGCCGTTTTCGGCGCAGTCAATCTTGATGCCCGTGTGCTCCAGAAGCGCGCGGGCGATTTCACGGTTGATTTCGATATCCTCGGCCAGAAGAATGTTGCGGCCGGCGAAGCAGTCCTTGTCATCCAGGGGCTGCTTGCTTTTTTCCGACCGGGGCTCGGCCCTGCTCACGTTTTCAATGATGCAGTCGGCAATGAGCGAGGCGAAGAGCGGCTTGGAGATGAAGTTGTCCACCCCGGCCTGCTTGGCGTCCGCCTCGATGGCCCTCCACTCGTTGGCCGAGATCATGATCACCACGGTCCGGTCGCCGAAACGGCGCTTGATTTCGCGGGTAAGCTCGATGCCGTTCATGCCGGGCATCTTCCAGTCCACAAAGATCAGGGGAAAGGGCGTGGCGGCGTTTTTTTCCAGAATCTCACAGGCGCTTTCGGCTCTGTCGGCCGTCACGCAGGAAAAGCCGATGGAAGCGGCGATGGACTGAAAATATTCAAGCACCACCGGTTCGTCATCCACCACCAAAACGCGGATCAAGCTCCAGTCCACCCTGCCGCGTTCCGCTGCGTGGCTCTGCCGGACCCCGCGCCTGGCCTTGACGGTGAAGGAAAAGGTGGAGCCCTCCCCCAACCTTGATTGCAGCATCATTTCACCGTCCATCATCTCCACGATGCGCTTGGAGATGGCAAGGCCAAGGCCGGTGCCGCCGAACTTGCGGGCGATGCCGTTGTCGGCCTGGGCGAAGGACTGGAAAAGACCTTTGCGCGCTTCTTCGGAGATGCCGATGCCGGTGTCGGCCACCGCGATATGCAAAATGCACAGCCCGTCCCGCTCTTCGATATTTTTGGCGGAAAACGTGATGGTGCCCCCTTCCGGGGTGAACTTGGCCGCATTGGAGAGAAGATTGGTCACCACCTGGGCGAGGCGCTGCTCATCCGCGATGATGGTGCGCGGAAGGTTTTTATCGATATTGATGATGAAGTTCTGTCTTTTTTCCTCAATGCGAAAGCTCACCACGTTGTTGACCCGCATGAGCATATGCTCGAAATCGAACTCGCTGTCCGAAAGCTCGAATTTGTTGGCCTCAATCTTTGACATATCCAGAATGTCGTTGATCACTCCTAGCAGATGGGTCGAGGCGGCTTCGATCTTGTTCAGGCAGTAGTCTTTTTTTTCAATGTCATGGGCGCTTTTGGCTATGCTGGTCATGCCGATGATCGCGTTCATGGGAGTGCGCATCTCATGGGACATGGTGGACAGAAAATCGGACTTGGCGTGACTGGCTTTTTCAGCATCCTCCTTGGCCCGGACAAGTTCGGTCATGTCATGGAAAAGAGCCATGGCGCCCATGCTTTTGCCAAAGTCGTCCAGCATGGGGGTGATACTGATGGCGAAGTTGCAGGGCTTGCCCGAGCGGCTGATGTCGATGACCTCATTGAGCTCCACGGAACGGCTTTCGTCCGTTGCCGTATGAAAAGCGGCGTGGAGCCGCTCGAGCATTTCACCGTCGGCAAAGTTGGCGATGACGCTTCTGAACGCTTGCCCGCTGATGAGCCCCGCGCTTGCGATGCCCGTTTGATGCAAAAAGGCCGATGTGCAGTGGGCAAAGCGGCCCGCGTTGTCAAAAAGCAGGATGATGTCGGGACAGTTTTCGAGCAGCAGGGCCATGTGCTTGTCCAGCCGGTTTTTCTCGGCGTTGAGCACGGCGGCATAGTTGGCCTTGGCCTGGTTGGCGATCTTGCCCCGGTCCAGAATACCCTGGAGGGACTTGACCTGACGCGCCAGTTTTCTATTCTCCGCTCGAAGGGCCTTCAGTTCATCTTCCGGGTTGATTGTTTCGGCAAGATGTCCGGAATCCGCCATGGGGTCCATCCTTGTCGGCGCGCAACGGAAAATCCCTTGCGACGCCCGTACAGATACAAGCCTTTCAAAGCTGAAAAGCTCAGAACAGGCAGGCCGTAAAAGAAAAATTATGGAATCTGTTTCTGGTGCCGCCGCCTTCAGCGTGCACCGGACATATCTCG
>JAJDJN010000206.1 GCA_030267245.1 Desulfovibrio sp. OttesenSCG-928-A18 | reverse complement strand
AGTGGTTATCTTCAAAACAAGCGGACCGGTTTGTGCGTGAACACTCCCCGGCCCTAGGGCATCCCCCTGTACAACGCATGTACAAGTTTCAGGCCCCGGTATGGAGTATCAGTCCTGCCGGGGCCTGAAACGTCTTTAGCGGTTAATCCACTTCTTCACAATCCAAGCCACTATGACGCCAGCCGCTACAGCGGCCAGAACGTCAAGCAGAAAGTGCTCCATAGGCGGCACCTCCTTGTTTCTGAAACTCGGAGGATGCCCCACGGATTTGATACGCGATCTGCCTGGCATATTCAATGGGGTAGGGTCAGAAGCAGCAGCCGGAAATATCTCGCAAGAGTCAGGGACTTTCGCGATAGCCTGTTGGCCTCAATTCCATAGGCAAATCACATAATCGATGACTCTGTATTTGACCTCGTCAGCACCTCATACTAAGTTGATTCTTCTATAACAATAGTGTGAGCACATATGAGCAACCCCTTTTTTGACCATCCCATTTTGAACTCGCCGTATGAGTGCCCAACAAAGCATTGGGAACTGGACGATAGCGGCCAGCCTACCCAGAAAATTCTGGATTCTCGGCGCGATGCAAAGTTCATCACGCCCATTCCCAAACCGAAGAAGCGTAAGAAACAAGAGAGCCAAGGGTTTCTTCCTCTAGATACTACTGCGGAAAACATTTCTTCCAAGCAGCAGGAATATTACCTCTCGACGCTCATTGGCGAATTGCGCAACCACGTCACCACCTGGCGCAACCTGCCGCACCCAAAAGACTGGAGAGTCACCCCGGAAACAGCACGGCTGCTGCAACACTGGCGGCACCATAAATTTACAGGATTCCGCCCTTTTTTCTGTCAGTTGGAAGCCGTTGAAGTCGCCATCTGGCTCACGGAAGTCGCTCCCAAATTCGGCAAACTGGGGCAGAAATTTCTGGACCATCTTGATAACGCCAATGCGGAAGCCAATCCCGGTCTGAACCGCCTGGCCCTGAAGCTGGCCACCGGCGCGGGCAAAACCACGGTCATGGCCATGCTCATCGCCTGGCAGACCATCAATGCCGTGCGCTATCCCACCAGCCATCGATTCAGCAAAGCCTTTCTTGTTGTGGCTCCCGGCATCACCATCAAGGATCGCCTCCAGGTGCTCAGGCCCAATGACCCCAACAGTTATTACGCTTCGCGCGAGCTTGTGCCCATTGACATGATGCAGGATATGCGCGCCCGCGTTGTGATAACCAACTTTCACGCCTTCAAGTTGCGCGAAAAAACGGATGTGTCACGGGCAGGCCGGGCCTTGCTCAATGGCCGTCACGGTGAAAACATCAATACGCTTGAGCCGGAAGGCCAAATGCTGCAACGCGTCATCGGCGATCTGATGGGCGATGACAACATCATCGTCTTTAACGATGAAGCGCACCACTGCTATAGGGAAAAGCAGGGAGACAAGGAAGACATCGCCATCCTTGACGGGGAAATGAAAGGCGAGGCCACAAAAGAAGCCAACGCCAACAACGAAGCCGCCCGATTGTGGATTTCCGGCCTGGAAATTATCAACAAACACAAAAAGCGCGGCATAACACGCGTTTTCGATCTTTCCGCCACGCCGTTTTTCCTGCGCGGCTCCGGCTACGGTGAGGGTACTCTGTTTCCCTGGACCATGAGCGATTTTTCCCTCATGGACGCCATTGAATGCGGCATCGTCAAACTGCCGCGCGTTCCGGTGGCGGACAACATTTCCAGTGACGACATGCCCGTGTACCGCAACCTGTGGGCCAATATTCGCGCGGATATGCCCAAAGCCGGGCGCGGTAAAGGCGGTTCGCTGGACCCACAGGATCTGCCCACACACCTGGTCAATGCCATGAATGCGCTGTACGGGCATTATGAAAAAACTTCACGAGAGTGGGAAGCGGCGAACATGGGGGTTCCGCCGTGCTTCATCATTGTCTGCAATAATACCTCCACCTCCAAACTGGTGTACGATTATATCTCCGGCTATGAAATTGAAGATTCAAAGGGGCAAATCAACTTTCGCCAGGGGCGTTTTGAACTGTTCCGGAACTATGATGAAAACGGCAACCCGCTCCCCCGGATGCGCACCTTACTTATCGACAGCGAGCAGCTTGAGTCCGGCGAAAAACTGAGTGACGACTTCAAAAAAATCAACGCCAAGGCCATTGAGCGCTTCCATCGGGAAATTATGGAGCGTGGCGGTCCTTTGGCGGAAGACCTGCGGCGCGGCAAGGAAATTGACGATACCACCATGCTGCGTGAAGTTATGAACACTGTGGGCAAGCCGGGCCAGCTCGGCGGCGATATCCGTTGCGTGGTTTCCGTTTCCATGCTGACGGAAGGCTGGGACGCCAACACCGTTACCCACGTGCTCGGCGTGCGCGCTTTTGGTACACAGCTTCTGTGCGAGCAGGTTATAGGCCGGGCTTTGCGACGGCAATCGTATACATTGAACGATGAGAACCTGTTTGATGTGGAATACTCTGACGTGTTGGGCATTCCCTTTGACTTCACAGCCAAGCCGGTGGTTTCCAAACCTGTGGCTCCACGCAAAACCGTTCATGTGCAGGCCGTCAAGCCGGATAGAAATCATCTGGAAATCCGCTTTCCCCGCGTGGAAGGGTACCGGGTGGAACTGCCCAAACAGCAACTGCGCGCTGAGTTCACTGAAGACTCTACCTTGGAGCTTACCCCGGCCCTGGTCGGCCCGACAGAAGTCTTGAACGCGGGTATCATTGGGGCAACGCAGAACCTGAAAGTAGAGCACCAGAAGGACATCCGTCCTTCCGCCCTGCTTATGCATCTGACAAACCATCTTATGCACAGCAAATGGCGCGACGATGACGGCAATGTGCAACTCGGCCTGTTTGCGGATTTGAAAAACATTGTTCGGGAGTGGCTGCAAAACCACCTGAACTGCACCGGCGGAACTTATCCGGCCATTTTGTTGAACGCCAAATTTGCGGATATGGCCTGCGAGAAGATTCAGGACGCCATCAACCGTGCGGGTGTGCAGGATACGCCAGCCGACCCGCCGGTATTGGCCGTTTTACAGCCGTATAACCCCACCGGCTCCACCATTCACGTAAACTTCATGACCACCAAGCAGGATCTATGGCAAACGGATTCCCGCTTCTGTCATATCAACTGGGTAGTCTCTGACAGTGATTGGGAGGCGGAATTCTGCCGTGTGATAGAGAAGCTGGCAGCGGAAAGTCTGGAGTCCGCAACCTATCCCAAAGTCAAAGCCTATGTGAAAAACCACAACCTGGGTTTTGAGGTGCCGTATCACTTCCGGGGGCAGGAACATATGTACCGCCCCGATTTCATAGTGCTGGTGGATGACGGGCACGGAGAAGACGACCTGTTATACCTGGTGGTGGAAATCAAGGGCTATCGTGGAGAAGACGCCAAGGCCAAAAAACAGGTCATGGACGTCTATTGGATTCCCGGAGTCAACCGGCTGGGTGCTTATGGCCGTTGGGCCTTTGCGGAACTCAAGGAAGTGTACCGCATCGAGACGGATTTTGAAGCCAAGGTTGAAGAAGAAATGAAAAAAATGCTGGAACAGGCTGTTTCCGGCACTGCGCATAAGGACGTGTAGCATGGCGGCGAAGAAAAAGACCGGCACCGAGAAAAGCATTGAAACGATCACCCATGACGAAGCTTCACGGGTGAACATCCCTTCTGTGGAAATGGCTTCCGTTGCCAGAAAAAGCGATCTTGCGCCGGTGCGCGTGGCTTATGAACGCCGCGACAAGGATTTGGACCCTCAGCTTATCTGGCGCGGCAAATATGGCGACGATGACACCGCAGATGGCGACAAGCTGATCGTGCGCGCCGCGCCGCTCTATATTCAGGAAAAAGTCCACCCCAAGGTGCTTATTGACGATCTGAAAAAGGAAAGCGAAGCCAGAATCGGCAAAAAGCCGGTGGCGGAACAGCTCAGCCTGTTTGCGGATTTCAACGGCATCCCCGAGGGCGTGGATAAAACCGAGTTCTACCAGCACGAACAAAACTGGTCCAACCGCATGATTTTGGGCGATTCCTTGCAGGTCATGGCAGGCCTTGCCGAACGCGAAGCCCTACGC
>JAJDJN010000205.1 GCA_030267245.1 Desulfovibrio sp. OttesenSCG-928-A18 | reverse complement strand
CGGCGAATATATACTTATACACAGTTTCATCGGAAAATAGCTTCGTTTCAACCTGGTTTTTACGTCATTCCCTGCATTCCCTGTTGAAAATTATACAGCGATTTCGATCAATTTCCCATATATTTTATGATGTTGAGTTATTTTTAAGTAGTGACTGATTATATGGCCCGGAACAAACAGAATGAACAGGCAAAATCTTCAACATATCAGACTGTTAATCGTACCCCATGCTTCTACAGTGAGAACAGACAGTTGTACATGTTGGCGCTCCGCAATTTGGGCAACGATAATAAATGCCATCTTTTGGCCTTGTTGAGGAGATAAGACCTCCAGTCCTAAAGCTAGAGCCCAGCCAACAAATGGCAATATATAGCAAATAAAGGCCAGGTGGAATTGCACATGCATATTGCACGGCGGTGACTACATCGAATATTCCGTATTCATAGTACCTGTAAATCAAAACTCCTACTGTCAGAAGAAATACAATAATTGCAATTTTAACCATGAGTTTTGCCAGCTTGTAAAAACATTTTTTAAGATAAGATATCAGCCGCATTTTGATACCTCACAAGTAATAATGTTTAGCTTTGCTTATCAACGTTTGACTTGCAGGATTGCCGGGTGAACGTCATTCGTCGTTTAACTCCTTTTTTGTCACCGACAGAACGGCCCCCCCGTATGCCCCGTAAGGGTTACGGCAGGGCAGCGTAGGGCGCGTGCTTACGCATAAAGTCGGTGAAACCTTCCACCGAAGCCGTGCCCTTGTAAACCCGTCCGTTGATGATGAACGTGGGCGTAGCCCGTATATTGTATTTTTTCTCGACGTTCTGCGTGCCCACATCCGCAAACAGATCCAGCATGTCGCCCGCCACGAGATTATTGGCCCTTTGGGCGTTGAATACGGATGCGGGCTGCTTTTTCTGCCACCTACGGGTCCAGTCGCCAGTATTGGCGGGCATGGACTTGATTTCTCTGCTGACGGCGGAAAGGTACTCCCGGGCCAGGCTTTGGTTTTGTTCAGCCACAACGGTGCCGTAGTGCAGCAACCAGGTGCCGGGCAAATTGAATCCTCCGCCCACGACCACCAGCTTGAAATCGGAAGGGGCTTGCCGCTCGGCGAAGTCGCGCACGATATTCCACGCCCTGGACGATGCCGGGCACTGGGGGTTGTGGAAAAAGATCATGGTGTTTGGCGAGGAGTAGAAGCCAAAGTACAGAGGATAGGCTATGGCCTGCTCCATACCGACCAGGACGGGGCCAGAAACGGAGACGTTTTTTCCAAGCAGGGCTCTTTGCAGTTCGGCAACGCAGCCGGTGAGCAGCAACAGCGAACACAGGGCCAGTAAGATGGATTTGCGCATGATGTTCCCTTAAATAGTGTTGGCGTTCAAAGGTCTTGCCCTCGTGCAAGGCAACAGGTCCGGTTCACGGAAGGGTGATTTTCCACGTTTTTTCGCCGGTGGGACAGCAGCGGGGATCGTTTTCCCTGAGCACCTTGGCCGAAACGAACGCCGTTTTCCCCTCGAATCTGACATTTTCCGTTTGCCCATACTCTCCGTTGGCTGGTTTTGCTTCTTTGATAAAAGTATACGTTCCTGTTTTTTCCTTGCGAAGGACAGCTACCGCGCAATGGACCATATTTCCCTCATCAGGAAGAGAGTAAGTCGCAACGGCAACGGCATACGTACCGGTTTTGTCATAGAAAATCTGCCACAGGTGCACGGTGGCGGTTGCTTCTGTCTGGGCAAGCCACTGTTCGGCAGCCTGTTGTGCCGGTCCATCCGGTTCTTTCGCCGCATGGACGGGCGTAAACGAAAAGAGTGCCATCAGCAGTGCGATAACTGGAAAATAAAGCCTTTGCATAGTCTACTCCCTGGTGGCTCGGGTATAAAGAATGGCACATGAGCGTCGGGGCACAGGTGCGGGGATCCGCTTCTTTTGGCATGCAACGACGTGCCGGGGTATCAGTGTACAAGCCATCTCATAATTAATTACAATTACGCAAGCGTGCGGCTTGTAATGCCGCCTGGGCAGCGGGAAAGCCGCCCCGGCGGCCATGGTTACCGCCGGCGCTTAGGCCTGCTGGTATTTTTGCAGTTCCGCCTCGCCCTTTTCTCTGTCAATGGCTTCGGCCACCTGCCGGGACACGCAAATCTTGCCCACGGGGTTGAGATAGGTGCCCACGGCTTTGGACAGAGCTATGGCCGCCGGGATGCCGATGATGCTTATGGCCAGCAGCACGATTTGAAAGATTGTCATGACGGCCAAGATGCAACCAATGGGCAGATACAAAAGCATGATGATGGTGGAATACGCTTTCCAGGCCTTGTTCTGCTCCCTTTGCAGTTCCGCGCTGGTGCACATGGAGTAGGAAAACGGTGCCAGCAGGAATTTGGAGAGTTGAATAAGTCCCAGCCCGATGGGCGCGGTGACGACCAGCACGGTCAGCAGGCTGCCCACCAGAAAGGTGAACAGCGCCGTAAGAAAGCCCAAAAACGGAAAATACCACAAAATGTTTCCCAAGACACTCATGTCAAATCCCTCCAGTTAGTAAGGTGCAGGTTGTACACAAGAGAAGGTGCAAGGCTTCCGATACTGTAGTACGTAGATTCAGTATGGAATTTTGCAAATGACAGTTGCCGCTCGGCAATATACTGTAAAGACAATTATTCTGCTTTTGATTATTTTCGCAAAGACATACATGCGAAAATGCGTCAAAACAACAGAAGCACTGCGTTTGAAACGGCAGAACAGCCTTTACGATGAAGGGGAAGTTGTGTAGATTTGGAAGGAAGGAAAAGGCGAAATGAGGGTAAAATCCGCAAACAGCGTCACGGAGGCCTTTTTACCGCTCATCTTTCATCACTATCTATTGTGAAGTACGCTGGAAGTCAACAGAGAATTTTTGATCACCTGTCTGGCCGGGAGGGTCGGTAATGCCTGTCAGTTATACGCATGATGTTCCCTTTTTTTCTCTGTCGTCACTGCTGGCGCACAAGCGCGTTGCTTTGCAATGCCCGGACTCGCCGACCCCAGATTCTCTGGCGGCCGCCTTCGGGCTCTTTCTTTTTTTCAAAGCGAACGGCTGCACGCCGCATTGGTTTTATTGCGGGCCAGAGCCGCTGTCCAGGCCCAATGCGCTGGAAATGCAGCGGGCCTTTGCCCTGACTATCCGGCATGAGCCCGACCTCCAATATTGGAGAGGCCTGCTGATCACCGTGGGCTGCCAGTATGGGGCGGCAAGCCTCGGCAAAGTGACGGCGGATGCCGTTGCTGTTGTGGATTGCCACGTTCCCGAGGGAGACCAGGCTGTTTTGGGAGAGATCAGGCCCTACCTCACCTCCTGTTCCACCATTGTCCACGAACTTTTGCTACAAGCCGAATTCCCCATCGACCACACGCTGGGCACGGCGCTGCGTTTTGGCCTGTATGCGGCCAGCAACGCTTTCAGTGAAATACGTTTCCCTGTGGACAAAGACATGCGCGATACCGTGGATCATGATCCGAGACTCTTCCTCAATCTGGCCCGTTCCAATCTGTGCCCCGAGGATTTGTCGCTCACAGCCAAAGCCCTGTGCAGCCTTGATTTTCAAACCGGCGACGGCATGGTGATCAGCAACCTGCTGCCCTGTGATCCGGAACTGCTGCGCTTTATTGCCGATCTGGCCCTGCATGTGCACGGCGTCGATCTCTCCCTGGTTTTTATGGAGACCGACCAGGGAACGCGTTTTTCCATCCGTAGCGTTCATCGGGAGATCCATGCAGGCAAGGCCGCTGCCGGTCTGGTGGCGGACGGCCTTGGTGCGGGCGGCGGCGACGTGGAAAAGGGCGGCGGCTTCATCAGTGCTGCCAAATATGACGCCGCCTTCGCCCCCAGGCCACTGACCGACTTTTTTCGGGATGCTTTACGCGCCTATCGTGACGCCTATGATTTGTTCGACTGCCGTTCGGATGCGCCCCTCAGCCCCGGAGTTCTCCACGCGTATCAAAAACGGCCGGTGCTCCTGGCCTATGTGGTCTGCTCGCGGCTTTTCCCCAAACAAACCCGCCTCGAGGTGCGGATGCTGGAGGGGGACATCGTGATTACGGTCACGCCAGATACCTACCTGATGATCGGTCTGGCCGGCGAGGTCTACCCCATCAGAAAAAAG
>JAJDJN010000204.1 GCA_030267245.1 Desulfovibrio sp. OttesenSCG-928-A18 | reverse complement strand
CGGGGGCCAGGGGGCAGCGCCCCCTGGCGGGGTCCGGGCGGCGCCCCCGGCGGGGATTCCCAAGGGGCGGCGCCCGGCGCCCGGGTCCGCGACCCCTTTGGCTGCCGGAGGCAGAGCATTAATGCAAGATCCGCCTTATTTGCCCATGGCCCTGAGACCGTTGGCGACCACCAGCAGGCTGGTGCCCACGTCGGCGAACACGGCCATCCACATGGTGGCGAGCCCCATGAAGGTCAGGGCGAAGAACAGGGCCTTGACGCCCAGGGCCAGGACGATGTTCTGCATCAATATGGCATGGGTGGCTCGTGAGAGCCTGACAAAGCGTGGTATTTTGCCCAGGTCGTCGTCCATGAGGGCCACGTCGGCGGTTTCAATGGCCGCGTCGCTTCCGGCCGCAGCCATGGCAAAGCCTATGTCCGCCTTTGCCAGGGCGGGGGCGTCGTTGATGCCGTCACCGACCATGCCCACCTTGCCCGAGCCCCCCAGTTTACGGGCCAGGGCTTCCACTTCCGCCAGTTTGTCGCCGGGCAGCAGTTCGGCTTTGAACTCGTCAACGCCCGCCTGTTCCGCTATGACCCTTGCGGTGTGCGTATTGTCGCCCGTGAGCATCACGGTGCGGATGCCAAGGGCGCGCAACTGGCGCACGGCCTCGGCGCTGCCCGGCTTTATGCTGTCGGCCACGGCGAAGAGGGCGGCGACGCCTGCATCACTCATCAGGGCGACCACGCTTTTGCCCTGTTGCTCAAGGGCGGCGATCGCGGCTTCCAGTTCGTCCGAGTAGTGGCCCCGCTCTTCGACCATGCGATGGTTGCCGAGGAGCCACAGGCTCTGGTTGATGAGCCCGCTTACCCCCTGGCCGGGCACGGCGGTAAAGTCGTCCACTTCAAGGAAGCGGACCTGTTGTTCCCGCGCCGCCTGGCCAATGGCCCGCGAAACAGGGTGATCCGAACGTGCGGCCAGGCTGGCGGCCAGGGAGCGGAGCGTGTATGCCGCATCCCTTTCATCGCTTGCGTGCGCTTCATCCTCGGCTGCGCGCGCCGTGAGCTTTTCAGGCCCGGGGCGGGCGCTGCCGTCCTTCCAGAGCAGGAAGTCGCTTTGTTTTGCCTTGCCCTGGGTGATGGTGCCGGTCTTGTCCAGGGCCAGCAATTTGAGCAGGCGGCCCTGTTCCAGAAACATGCCGCCCTTGACCAGGATGCCGTGGCGGGTGGCCGCGGCCATGCCGCTGACTATGCTCACGGGGGTGGAGATGACCAGGGCGCAGGGGCAGCCGATGACCAGAAGGACCAGGGCGGTGTAGATCCAGTGGGTCCAGGCGCCGTCCAGGAACAGGGGCGGAACTATGGCCACGAGTATGGATGTGAGGAATACGGCCGGGGTGTAAACCCTGGCAAAGCGGTCCACCAGGCGCTGCACGGGCGCGCGACTGCTCTGGGCTTCTTCCACGGCATGGATGATCCGGGCCAGGGTGGAGTTTGAGGCGCCAGCGCTCACGACAAATTCAAAGGAGCCGGATTCGTTGATGCTTCCGGCGAACACGGTGTCGCCCTCACCCTTTTCCACGGGCAGGCTTTCGCCGGTGATTGGAGCCTGGTTGATGGCGGAGCGGCCGAGGGCGATAAGGCCGTCAAGGGCCACACGTTCACCCGGACGCACGCGAACGCGGCTGCCCACGGCGATCTGCCGGATGTCCTTTTCTGCCCAGGAGCCGTCGGGCATCAGCATGGTCGCGCGTTCCGGGGCTAGGTCCATGAGCTTGCGAATCGCTTTTCTGGCCCGGTCAAAGGATTTGGCCTCGATGGCCTCGGCCAGGTTGAAGAGCACCATGACCATGGCCGCTTCGGGGTACTGGCCGATGCATACGGCGCCGGTCACGGCCACGGACATGAGGGCGTTGATGTTCAGATTCAGGGTTCTGATTGAAATCCAGCCCTTTTTATAGGTATCGAAACCCGCGAACAGGATGGCGGCAGCGGCGAAGATCAGGGGCAGCCAGTCCAGCACGGCTTGTCCGCCGATGTTCCAGGTGGCGGGGTCAAGGCCGAAGGGGCGCGCGCCCCACTGTCCGATCAGTTCACTGATTTCAGCAAGGGCCGCAAAGATCCCGGCGACAAGGAGCCGCTTCCAGGGAATGCGGGATTCGGGCAGGGCGCCGGCTCCGGCGAGGCTTTGCGGAATCATGTTGATGGACCGCAGGGCCTCCTCGATGGGCGCGGTGGAGGGCAGTTCGTGGTCGACGCTGAGCACGCGTTGCACCAGGTTGAAGGAAAGCCCCGTGATGCCGGGCATGGAGCCGAGTTTTGCGCGGATCAGGGCTTCTTCCATGGGGCAGTCCATGTTCATGATCCGATACAGAGCTCTGGTGTCCGAAGCCTGGTCCAGGATGGCCTGATCCACGGCCTGCGGGCTTTCATGCTCCTGGCTGCAAGAGCAGGGACTTTGCTGCCCCGCCCGCGCGTGCGGCTCCGTTGTTCCGGACGGACAGGCCGCTTCGGCACCGGCCAGGTCGCAGACAAAGCCGGCGGGATGTACTAGACCGCAGGCGCATACGGCGCTGGAACTGCTCATGAATATTCTCCTTCCGGACCGGTGGTCCGTGTATTGTGTGTCGGGCCGGGCATTGCACAACTGGAGTGCCGGGGGGCCCCTTGTCCCTTTTCGTCCACCCGGCGGCGGACGGCGACTGCCCGTGCCGGATGCCCGTTCTTTTGACAAGAGTAGTGTCTATAGTTACTATAGGGTCAAGAGCTTTTCCGGATATTTTGTGCGTTTTTTGGCAAGAAGGCTGAAATGCCCTGTCCTGCGGGCATATCCCGCAGTCAGGGCTAAGCTTGCTATCGCAAGCAGCCGCAAGCGGCCTAGCTTGTCTTGAGAACAGTTAACGCTTCAAACAGTCGTTTATCGGATTTTGAGCGCATATCAGGCAAAAGCTCTTTACAGTTTGCGGATCGGCAATGTTTGAGAATATAACAGTGCAACATTATGTTTTTGCGATGTAAAAGCAGCGAGTATGCTGGCATTGGCGCAATGTTCAGCTCACGGCTCGGGGGCAGGGAAAAAGGATGAAAATAGGCGAACTGGCAAAAAAAACCGGCTGCAAGGTGGTCACTGTCCGCTATTATGAAAAGGAGGGGCTGCTCACGGCCCCGGAGCGGAGCGAGGGCAATTACCGTGTATACGGCAGGGAGGATCTGGAACGCCTGGAGTTCATTATGCACTGCCGCAGGCATGGCATGAAGCTTGAGGAAATCCGCAAACTTCTGGCCTTTCGGGATCAGCCGCAACGGGATTGCACCTGGGTTTCGGAGCTGATTGGCCGGCACATAGACAATGTGGACGAGCAGATCCGCTCACTGGAGCATCTGAAGTATCATCTGGAGCGCCTGCAGCGGCGCTGCGAGGGCGGGCACAGCGGCGAGCGCTGCGGCATCATGCGCGAGTTGGACAAGCCCGAACTGTACTGTGAAACCTGCACCCGCCTGAATGGCGGCGCGGGTGTGCGGCAATAGAGCGTATATCAGCCATAAAGGCGGGAAGAACGGCATGTTTTATACAGGCGCTTACAACTCTCCTTTGGGTTCCATGACCCTGGCCAGCGACGGCGATGCCCTGGCCGGTTTATGGATCGAGGGCCAGAAGTATTTTGCGGCGACGGTTCAGGGCGAAATGGAGCAAAAGTCGGATCTTCCGGTCTTTGCCAGGACGCGGCAGTGGCTGGACGAGTATTTCGCCGGCGGCCGGCCGGCCATCACCGGGCTGCCGCTGGCGCCGGCCGGCAGCCGGTTCAGAAAGGCCGTGTGGGCGATATTGTGCGAAATTCCTTATGGCAGTTACACCACCTATGGCGAAATCGCCAGAAAGCTGGCCGCCCGGACCGGTAAAAACAGCATGTCCGGTCAGGCTGTGGGCGGGGCGGTGGGGCATAACCCCATTTCCGTGATCATCCCCTGCCACAGGGTTGTGGGCTCCAACGGCAGCCTGACCGGCTATGCCGGCGGCATTGACAGAAAAATCAAGCTGCTGGAGCTTGAAGGCGTGGATTGCTCCGGATTCTCCATGCCCCGATAAGCGCCCCCCAGCCCTGCGGGGTGATTGCCAGTTGTGTGCGGCCAAGTTCGGTAATCTGATTTTAATCGGCAACCACAGTACCGATAAGCGGCAATGAGCGTACCGTC
>JAJDJN010000203.1 GCA_030267245.1 Desulfovibrio sp. OttesenSCG-928-A18 | reverse complement strand
TTTCCGCGACATGGGGCTTAGTTGCTGACACCCTGCCCGTCATGGGGTACAAAATACGCAAACAAGAAGCGGCTCGCTCCCGTGCCGGTCATGTACCGGGCGCACACGGGATGCCGGGCCGCGCAACATTACAGGTGCAAGCGCATGGCCATAAGTATCTACCAGCTCAAGCCCGCCTTTACCGCCTTTTTGCGTCCCCTGGCGGCCGCCATGGCCGGGGCCGGGATCAGCGCCAACCAGGTGACAGTGGCCGCCTGCCTTCTGTCCTGCCTCTACGGGCTGCTGCTTTTTTTCTTCAGCACTTATTTTATTGTCTGGCTGCTGCTGCCCCTCTGGCTGGTGCTGCGCATGGCCCTCAACGCCATTGACGGCATTCTGGCCCGCGAACACGGCCAGCAGAGCAATCTCGGCGCCATTTTGAACGAAATGGGCGACGTTCTGGCCGACGCCGCGCTCCTGGCCCCCCTGGCCTTTGTGCCCGGGGTGCACTGGGCGGCCGTGGCGCTTTTTCTCTGGGCGGCGCTGCTCACGGAATTCGCCGGGGTGCTGGCCCTGCTTGTGGGCGGCCCCAGGCGCTATGACGGCCCCATGGGCAAAAGCGATCGGGCTTTTCTGCTCTTGCTGTCGAGCCTGCTGGTGGCCTGCGGCCTTCTGCTGAACAGGGATTTTTCCTTCTGGCTGAACCTTTTGCTCTGGGCCGGCGTTCTGCTCATGTGTCTGACCATGATCAACCGCCTGTCCAAAGCGCTGAGCGGAGGAGGCAAGTCATGAGCGCAGTGCATTTCGGTCTGCTTCTTTTCTGGTCGCTTTTGGGTGTCGCCTATCTTGTTGCCCGCTTCCGGCTGTCCGAAGCCTCCGCTTCCCGGGGCGAGGTTCTGGTCCGCATCCGGACCTGGGTCTGGATTTTGCTTTTTCTCGTGCCGGTGCTGCTCGCGCCCGCGCCCTGGCCGCAGATCCTGCTCGGGCTGGTCAGTTTTCTGGCCTTCAAGGAGTTCATCACCCTGACCCCCGCCCGCAACCAGGACCGCTGGGCCTTTCTCTGGGCTTATATGGCCATCCCCCTGCAGTACCTCTGGGCCGGCCTTGGCTGGTACGGCATGTTCATTGTTTTCATCCCGGTGTATATCTTTCTGTTTCTGCCCACGCGCATGGTCCTGGCCGGGCATCCCAAGGGTTTTTTGCGCGCCACGGCCACTTTGCACTGGGGCCTGATGACCACGGTTTTTTCTCTAAGTCATATGGCCTATCTGCTTGTGCTGCCCGAAAAGCAGGGGCTGTTCAGCCCCGTGGGCGGAGCGGAACTTCTTTTTTTCCTTTTTTTCACCACCCAGTTGAATGATGTCGCCCAGTTTACCTGGGGCAGGCGTTTCGGCAAAAGGCCCATCCTGCCGCTGGTCAGCCCCAAGAAGACCTGGGAGGGTTTTTGGGGCGGTATTGGCACCACGCTGCTGCTCTGCCTGCTGCTCGGGCCGGTGTTTACGCCGTTGCGCGGCTGGGCCCTTGTGCTTGTCGGCCTGGTCATCGGCGTGTTCGGTTTTGTGGGCGATGTGGTCATGTCGGCCGTAAAGCGCGATATCGGGGTCAAGGATTCAGGCACCCTGCTGCCGGGGCACGGCGGCATCCTCGATCGCCTGGATTCTTTGACCTTTACCGCGCCCCTGTATTTCCACATCCTGTATTACCTCTATTACTGATATGCTGCTCGCTTTTTGCCGCCGTCTCTTTGTGGTCCTTGTGGCCTGGCCCCTGACCTTTTTCTGGCTCGGTTTCGCCCTGCGCCACAAGGAGCGGCTGCCCAAAAAAGGTCCGGCCATCATCATCGCCAACCACAACAGCCACCTGGACACCTTCATGCTGCTGACTTTTTTCCCTCTGGCGCGGATTCCGGACATCCGCATCGCGGCGGCTGAAGACTACTTTTTTGCCAGCAGGCGCGGGCGTTTTCTGGCCAAGTGGTTTTTCGGGCTGGTGCCGGTGCACAGGGGCGGCAGCCTGAAGAGCGACAGTCTCAAGTCCATGGCCGAGGTGCTGGCCAGGGGCCAGATTCTCATCCTTTATCCCGAAGGCACCAGGGGGGAGCCGGATGTGATGAGCGACATCAAGCCCGGCCTCTGGCATCTGGCCAGACGTTTTCCCGGCGTGCCCATATGCCCGGTGTACATGCACGGGCTGGCCCGCTCTTTGCCCAAGGGCAGCCGGGTCCCCGTCCCCCTGTTCGCTGACGTTTTTGTGGGGGAGCCCCTGGGCTTTCTGCCCCTGAAAAAGGACTTTGCCGCGTCCGTGGCCGCCTGCTTCGCGCGCCTGCGCGAGCAGACCCTGGCCGCGCTTGCGCCGCTGGATGAAGATTGCGAATACGAAGACGCGCGGCCAGCCCATCAACACGCACAAGGAGCCGATCAGTCATGACAAGCGCCAAAAACGCAAGAACAGCCGAAGAACGGCGTTTCACAAGCTTTGACGGCATGGAACTCTTTTACCGCCATTGGCCGGCGCTGAGCGAAAAAGCCAGGGGCGCGATTGTGCTCTTCCACCGGGGGCACGAGCACTCCGGCCGCGTCGCCCATCTGGTGCGCGAACTCGGGCTGGATGATTTCGCCTTTTTCGCCTGGGACGCGCGTGGAAACGGCATGTCCCCGGGCAAACGCGGCGACGCCCCGGGGGTTGAGGCCGCGGTGCGGGATGTGGACTGCTTCATCCGTCATATCAGCCGTGAACACGGGCACGACAGCCGGGACATGCTTGTGCTGGCCCAGAGCGTGGGCGCGGTTTATGTAAGCGCCTGGGCGCATGATTACGCCCCGCGCATCCGGGGGCTGATTCTGGGTTCGCCGGCCTTCAAGGTCAAGCTCTATGTGCCTTTTGCCCGGCAGTTGCTGCGGCTGCTCTTGAAGCTTCGCGGCAATTTCTTTGTCAACTCCTACGTCAAGGCCCGTTTTTTGACCCACGACTCCGAGCGGATCGCCTCCTTCAAGGAGGATCCGCTGATTGCGCGGCCAATTTCGGCCCGCATCCTCAGCGGGCTTTTTGACACGGCGGATCGCATCGTGGCTGACGCCGGGGCCATCGATCTGCCGGTGCAACTGTTCATCTCCGGTTCCGACTGGGTGGTGCACAAATGGCCGCAGCATCTGTTTTTCAACCGGCTCACGCATCCCTTGAACGAACGCCATCTGCTGCCGGGGTTCTACCACGACACCTTTGGCGAGCTTGACCGTGAAAAGGTTTACGTGCCCATGCGCGCCTTCATCAACAGGCTGTTTGCGGCGGATTACCAGGAGCAGGACCTTTCGCGCGCGGATCGCATCGGCCCTTCGGCTGCGGAGCGTAAAAGGCTGGAAGCCCCGATGCCCCCGTGCTCGCCCATGCGCCCTCTGTATGCCGGCCTGCGCTTGTGCCTGTGGCTTTTTTCCCGCTGCTCCGGGGGGGCGCGCATCGGCCGGGAAACTGGCTTTGATTCCGGCAGCATGTTGGATTATGTCTACCGCAACACCCCCACGGGCAGCAATTTTCTCGGGCGCGCCTTTGACAAATGGTATCTCAACGGCCCTGGCTGGTCCGGCATCCGCGTGCGCAAGGCGCAGGTGGAGGAACTCATGGGGCTTGCCGCCTCGCTGCTGCGTGAAAAGGGAATGCCCGTGCGGGTCATGGATATCGCGGCCGGTCACGGGCGTTATATCCTGGACGCCCTGGCGGCCATGCCCGGAGACTGGGAAAGCGCGGTCCTGCGCGACACCAGCACCCTGAATGTGGAAAAGGGACAGGCCCTGATCGCGGAACGCGGCCTTGCGGACAAGGTCAGTTTTGTCATCGGCGACGCCTTTTCCGAGGAGAGCATCAGCGCCCAGCAGCCGCAGCCGAGCCTGGCGGTGGTATCCGGACTGTACGAGCTTTTTCAGGATAACGACATGCTGGCCGAATCCCTGCGCGGCCTCGCCCGGGCGCTGCCCGAAGGTGGCTGTTTCGTCTACACCAACCAGCCCTGGCATCCGCAGCAGGAGCTCATCGCTCGCTGCCTGGGCAGCCACAGGCAGGGGGAGCCCTGGATCATGCGCTGCCGTTCGCAGGCGGAAATGGACCAGCTTGTGCGCCGCGCCGGTTTCAGCAAAATCGAGCAGCGTCTGGACCCCAACGGTATCTTCACGGTATCGCTGGCCGTGCGTTGCGCCCGCCATTGA
>JAJDJN010000202.1 GCA_030267245.1 Desulfovibrio sp. OttesenSCG-928-A18 | reverse complement strand
AATGCTTTGTACATCTTCCGAGTCGAGAAGAAGCTCTATCCCCTGGTAATGCTGTATACGCCCCAAGCGTGATTTACCCGTGCTGGCTAGGTCACCATTCCGCTTCCACACATCATTGCACAGCTCCGTCACCTGGATAGGAAAGGGGCTAAGGAGGTTCAACGCTTTGAATTCGGGAATATTCGCGCAGCCCTTTTGCCATTTTTCGGCGCACACAATGTACTTACAAGGCGCCACATTGCGGGTGAAAACAACCTTGGTGCGGGCTTTATCCATTTTGCGCAGGGAAAAAATTCGGATGGTGTCTGGTTTGTGCTTCGGGGAAAGGCCGTTAAAGGCGCGGATAAAATCTTCCGCGCGCAGTTCGAAGCGCTCCTGCTGCTCTGCATCATCCACTTTGGGGGCGACAAGCGCAAGCCAGTCCAGAGTGGCCGCTCTTTGGTCCAGCCTGGAAGGATAGGCAAACACGATTTCCTTATCCCCGAATATTTTCCAGGTTACCCCCTTGTTTGCCGGGTTGGAAAGATATTCCAAAGCGGCCTTGGTATCGGCCCGATTTCGCATGGAAATTGGAAAAGAATCGCCGTCAAAGTAGCTATAACGCTTTTGGCAGTACACCTGGTTGAACATGGAGCGCAGTTTTACGCCTGCCAAGCTCGGCATGTTCACCTCGGGCATGGGTTCATCGTCAAAATGCCCCAAGGGCTGGCCGAAAGCATCCCGGGCTCCGTTCTCGTTTTCAGGGCCAGACAGGGAGAGCACAATGGACTCCTCTTGCAGGAGGGCATCATTGATCCATTCCGTAATCGGCTCGCTGGCTACCGGATGGCCATATTCCTGCCATCCAGCGTAATCCAGAATGACGGAGAGAGAACCGCGATCGTCCTTCGGCGCTTTTGCCGGCTGGCCTTTATGGAAGAGCATGGTCAATGCAAGGGGCACATCTTCGCCGGACTGCAATTGGACAAAGATGCGCTTTTCAAGGGCCAGCCTGAATGCCTCAACGCGATTATCCGAAACCTTGTTCAGGACGTTAAGCAAAGCGGTCATGGAATTCTTTCCGTTGGGGAAAGCCTTGTTAATCTGCGCTTCAAGTTCCGTTGCCTTGCCGACAAGACTGACTTTGATTTTACCGGCAATGGACGCCCAATTGTCGCTCGTGCACCAACTTTGAATTTTTTCAATATCCAACAGGGACGTGGTTTTCAGAAGCTGATCCAACTCCTTGATAGTCGATTCATCTGTAAGGCGGTAGAGTGGAGCCACGTTGAAGGCTGGAAACGTGCCTTGCTTGTTGCCGTATTTTCGTAACCCGGCAGCCAGTTCTTTGCTGATGCAGTCAAAACCCGCAACTTCCGCGTTAGTGTCAACCCAGATCCTGACGCACGGGGTATTGGGCCGCACCTTCGGCAGGGTAAGGTATTCGCGGTGCCACTGTTTGACACTGATGCCCATGCCGCTCAAGGCTTCCGACAAACCATGCAGTTCATTCAGCATGCGCGTCCCCTTTTGCCGGATAGGTCAGGCAGCCGTTTTCAATGGATACATGCTGATCGTACATGAAGGATACTGCCGAGTCATACCCGTGCGGGAACACTTCACGCAGCATGGAAGGGATAGCGATGGACGGCATCTCGGAAAGCGTCCTGGTCTCGGCCCGCAAAGGGCCATAGTAGGAGGGGGTAAATTCGCGCCAGCCCAAGGCGGGAATGGAGCGGCACTGCCCACGCTCAAGGCGGCGCGTAAAAATGGCCTGATAGGCATGCCCTGGTGAAGTCGTTTTTTTGTCCCACTGCCGGGCATTTTTCGGCAAATTGTCCTTCTGTCGGCTTGGGCCGACCCTGGCGTACAGTTTGTAGCAAACATCTATAAGCACTGTGGCGAACAACTGGTAGTTATTATCACTCTTTATGACGGTATTCTTGCGCAAGGGGCCGCCGTAATTGGTGACGTAGGAATGGTATTGAACAGAAGTACACAGTTCCACTCTGACCGGCACAATTTCCACAGCCGGTCCCCAAAGGATGGATTCAAAAAGCGCTTTCACCGCCGAATAAGTGGGGGCCGGGTAGCTGACGGGGCAGTCCCCAGTATCTGGCCGGGTCCACATGGCGGTCGAGCCTGATATCTCCATTGCAATGGGATAAAAGAGTTGCGCCATAGACAACGCTCCTTTCTTTCGGGAATGCTGCTCAAATATATATGCCTTTTGCGATAAGCGGTATCACGGCTGGGCTTCAAGAGGAAGTCCATAAATGTTGCGTAGCCCAAATATCACAAAATTCTGCGATTGAAACCGCTCGTCGCTTCCTCTATTATCCCTGTAGAGGATGCCCCACATGACAAAACTCACCGTTCTGGACACCACGGTTTCTTACTATTCCCGCAAGGAAGAGGACTATATCAGCTTGACCGATATGGCTCGTTACCGGGATTCTGAGCGGGTGAACTACATCATCCAGAACTGGATGCGCAGTCGTAGCACCATTGAATTTATTGGCCTTTGGGAGCAGTTGAACAACCCCGATTTTAAAAGCATCGAATTCGATGCCTTTAGAAATCAGGCCGGATTGAACAGTTTCACACTCACCCCAAAGCTGTGGATAGAAAAAACCGCTGCTGTGGGCATTGTTTCCAAGGCTGGGCGGTACGGCGGAACTTACGCCCACAAGGATATCGCCTTTGAGTTCGCCTCATGGCTGAGTGTGGAGTTCAAGCTTTATCTCATCAAGGAGTTCCAACGCCTCAAGGATGAAGAGCAGCGGCAACTCGGCTGGGACATTAAGCGCAACCTCGTCAAAATCAACTACCGCATCCACACGGACGCCATCAAAGAGCACCTTATCCCGGAGGCCGTCACACCCGCCCACGCCAACATGGTGTATGCCTCGGAAGCGGACATCCTGAATGTGGCCCTGTTCGGTATGACCGCAGCCGAATGGCGGCGGGACAACAAAGACAAAGACGGCAATATTCGTGATTACGCCACAGCGGCGCAACTCGTCTGCCTCTCCAACCTGGAGAACCTCAACGCCCTGTTCATTAAAGATGGATTACCCCAAGGGGAACGCCTCGCCCGCCTCAACGCCATTGCCATTCACCAGATGACCTTGCTGACGGCGGATGCCGGAATAAAACGACTTGAATCCTCGAAGGGGTGATTGTCCGGCTTTGCCTGAAAACGGCCCGATAAGTCGGTATATTTTGGGGGTATTTGCGGGGGTATCGAATTAGTCGCGTGGTATTTATTTGTAGAATTACAGCATGTTATGCCATCAATGCCACTTCATCCCTCTCCGCCAGGAATTACAGGGGCTTGCACGATAAAGCTGCAAGCCCCTTTTTGTGCCTACTGGCAATGTGTACCCCCTACATGTACCCTTTGTAAAAAATCAAGGTTTTTACCCCGCCCAATACCACTGCCCGCACACCCTCAACGCCGCGGGTAGTGTCCAGAATTTTTCGCACATTTTGTAGCAGCCAAGTAGTGTCGGTTTTGGCGATGCCTTAAGGAGCCGGCGCGGGCCTTGCAAGCGGGACGCGAAGCGGCGATCCCGCGCTGCAAGGGCCGTGACGGATCCGATTTTATGTCGGTACTTCTTGCTTCATATTCATATACCGTTGCGTACCCCACTTTTGACCTGCCATGTAACGCAGGCGGGCTGCTACCAGCATCAAGGCAGCGTGGCCATCCGGGAAACTACCAACGACCCGCGTTCGACGACGGATTTCACGATTCAGGCGTTCAAGCGGATTGTTTGTCCGGATATGCCGCCAGTGCGTCGCGGGAAACGCGTAATAAGAAAGTGTCTCGTCACAGCCGGATTCCAAAAGTTTGCTCGCCTTCTCAAGGCGTAATATTTGAAGTTTTTTCACTACCTCCGCCGTTTTCTGGCGGGCGGCCTCCTTGTCTTCCTGTGCGTGGATAGCTTTGAGCATCAAGGCCACTTCCTTGGCTTTGCCGCGAGGCACCGCATGCCCCTGAGCGCGTGGGCGAACTCATTTTGTACACCACGCCGGACGGCAGCGCCTCCATGCAACTCAAGCTGGAAGGGGGAACAGTCTGGCTTTCACAGAAAGAGATGCCCCGGCTCTATCAGGTGAGCATTCCGGCCATTGCCCAGCACTTGCGCAATATTTTTGAAAGCGGAGAGCTGAGGCTGATTCAGTTATTAAGGAATACTTAAG
>JAJDJN010000201.1 GCA_030267245.1 Desulfovibrio sp. OttesenSCG-928-A18 | reverse complement strand
AGAAGGCAGCCCCCGGGCTAACCCCAGGGCAGCAGCGGTTTCAGGTGCCGGACCAGATCGTCGCGCAGTTCTTCATCCTGCAGGGCAAAATAGATATTGGCCGTGAGATACTCGGCCCAGTCGCCCACGTCAAAGCGCATGCCGCGAATTTTCACTGCCAGCAGGCCCCTGCCGTCGGCCAGGCCCTGCAGGGCGTCGGTCAGTTGAATTTCGCCGCCGTGGCCGGGTTTTTGCGCTTCCAGCAGCGGGAACAGGGCGGGCGTTAGCACGTAGCGTCCGACAATGGCCAGGCGTGATGGCGCTTCGTTCACCCTGGGCTTTTCCACAAGTTTGTTCACCCGGTAAATGCCCGGCGACACTTCTTCGCCCGCGATGATGCCGTAGCGGTTCACGCGTTCCTGGGGCACTTCCATGACCCCGATCACGGGCAGGCGCTCGCTTTTGGCAACCTCTATCAATTGCTGGATGCCGGGGTTCATGCCGAACATCAAGTCATCGCCCACCATAACGGCAAAGGCGTCGTCGGAGGAGACCACATCCTTGGCGCAGAGCACGGCATGCCCGAGGCCCAGCTGTTTTTTCTGGCGGATGGATATGCAGTTGGCCATTTCCGCCACCTCGCGGATCATTTCCAGCTTGTCCAGTTTTCCCGCCCGTTCCAGCACGCCTTCCAGCTGCAGGTTGTAGTCAAAGTGGTCTTCAATGACGTTCTTGTCCCTGTTGGTGATGAAGATCACATCGCCGATGCCGGAGCGGATGGCTTCTTCCACAATATACTGGACCCCCGGTTTATTATATACCGGGAGCATTTCCTTGGGTATGTTCTTGGTGGCGGGCAACGAGCGCGTGCCCCATCCGGCAACGGGGATGACTACCTTTCTGATATTCATGCGACAGTCTCCTTCAGGAGGTTGGGGAGCCAGGGGGCTGCTTCAGAGGCCTTCACGACAGAATATGACAGATTTGCCCGAAAAGGGAAATGGTTTATTCCGGGGGCTTGCGAATAAAACTCGTTGCAGGGCCGTTTCTGGGGCATGGCGGATTCCGGGCGTCCCGGTTCAGCGCAGAGCCTGCGTGACGGTTTCGGCAAGCATGGCCGCGATACGCTCCACCTGCGCGTCGTCTTCGCCTTCCACCATCACCCTGGCAAGCTGCTCCGTGCCGGAATAGCGCAGCAGCACCCTGCCCCTGGTCTGCAGTTCCTGTTCAGCGCTTTGCACGGCCTCGGCTATAAGCGGCACCTCGTCAAAGGGCGGCTTGTTCTTCACCTTCACATTGATCAGGGTCTGCGGATACAGGCGCAACAGATCCGCCAGTTCCGACACGGGTTTGTCCTTTTCACGCATGATCCGCAAAAGTTGCAGCCCGGCCAGCAGGCCGTCGCCAGTGGTGCCGTATTCCATGAACACCAGATGCCCCGACTGTTCGCCGCCAAGCACCGCGCCGTGTTCGCGCATGGCTTCCACCACATAGCGGTCGCCCACCTGCGTGCGCAAAAGCCGTCCGCCGCGTTCGCGCATGAACACCTCAAGGGCCATATTGCTCATGACCGTGCTGACCAGCAGGCCGTGGCTGAGCTTGTCCTTTTCCATAAGGTCCAGGGCGCAGATGGCCATGATCTGATCGCCGTCAAGGGTGTTGCCGTGCTCGTCCACCACAATGAGGCGATCGGCGTCGCCGTCGAGGGCAAGGCCTATATCCGCCCTGGTCTCGCGCACCTTGGCCGCCACCACATCCGGATGCAGCGAGCCCACCTGATGGTTGATATTCAGTCCGTCCGGCTCCACCCCAAGGCTGATCACCTCCGCGCCCAGTTCCTTCAGGGCCATGGGCGCGACTTTGTAGTTGGCTCCGTTGGCGCAGTCAAGCACCACCCGAATGCCGTCCAGGGTCATGCTGGCCGGAAAAGTGTTCTTGATGGAGACAATATAGCGCCCCGGCGCGTCGGCAATGCGAAAGCTCCGCCCCACCTTGTCCGGATCGGGGTAGTCCCATTGCCAGTCCGGGTCCAGGACCATGTCCGAGATAGTGTCTTCCACCTTGTCCTGCAGTTTGAAGCCGCGCGAATCGAAAAACTTGATGCCGTTGTCATGAAAAGGGTTGTGCGAGGCGGATATGACGATGCCGAAATCGGCCCGCATGTTCCTGGTCAGAAAGGCGATGGCCGGGGTCGGCAGGGGGCCCACCAAAAAAACATCTATGCCCGAGGCGCACAGGCCGGAGGTCAGGGCGTTTTCATAAATGTAGCCCGAAAGCCGCGTATCCTTGCCGATAACCACACGATGCCTGCGCTTTCCGGTCCGAAAATGGCTGCCCGCGGCCAGCCCCAGGCGCAGGGCCATCTCGGGCAGCATGGGATACTTGTTGACCCGGCCGCGCATGCCATCGGTTCCGAACAGCCTGTTATGCATAAATCAACCCCGGGGATGAGGTGAGTATGAGGCAAAAAAGACCATCCATCGGCGCTTCCTTTACTTTTCCGGCTTTGGCGGCTGCTTCTGCTCCAGGGTCACCGTGACGCTGTCCGGCTCCACCGTGACCACTTCCGCGCCTTCGGGCAAGGCAACCTTTACCGGCAGGGTATAGCTGCCGAGGGCCTCTTCCGGCAGGGTGACAAATGCGCGGATTTCTTTGTTGCCCGCCGCTTTTGCCGCCATGGATTCCGGCATGGCCACGGCAATGCTCACCTTGTCCGGGCGCACAAACCTGCCAAAAGCCGCCGGCACGTCCACCTGTACGCTTCGCGTCACCTTGACCAGTTTGCGCTTCAGCCCGAGTTGCAAGGTCAGTTTCACCTCCGCCGGCTCGCAGCCGACGCCCTCGGGCAGGTGCAAAATGCGCGTGTGTTCGGTCACACCGGGGGCAACAGGCTGCGGCGGTCCAATGGTCACCTCCACCTGATCCATGGCGGACAAGATGGAATCGGGGCCGCTGAGCCTGACTTCCGCCGGGCTGAACTTGACCTCGGCCACATAATCCGGCGGCAGTTCCTGGGCCAGGTGCGCCGCCAGGGGCACGGTCTTGTCGCCCAGGGTGTCCACGTTCAGATATATGCGCGAGGGGCTGACGTCCATGATCTCGACCCCGCCGGGAAAAGCCCTGCTGTCAACGGTCACAGGCAGGATATTCTCGCCCAGCTGCACGGTGGAAAGGTCCATGTACAGGGTGAAATCCCTGCTGCCGATGCTGCGCAGCATGGCGCCGGGGGCGCGGATGCGCACGGACACGCGGCTGACAAAGCCGTTGAGCACGGTCATGCCCTGGGGCAGCCCGCGATAGTCGATGCGCGCCTCCACCTGCGTTTCAAGCTTTTCGCTGCCGCTGACCCCATACCAGAGCACCAGGGCCATGAGAAAAGCGATAATCAGTTCGCGCCAGCGCAGTTTCACAGCTTTCTCTCCATGGCCGAGGCAATGACCTTCGGCAGCTTCACCGCGTCCAGGGCGCCTGTGAGCCTGCCGTCAACAGCAACGGCCACCGCCCCGCGCTCTTCGGACACGACAACCACCACAGCGTCGGTCTCTTCGGTAATGCCAAGGGCCGCCCGGTGCCTGGTCCCGTAATCGCGCTTTGCCACCGCCGTGGACAGGGGCAGGATGCAGCCAGCCGAGGCAATACGCTTGTTGCGGATCACCGCCGCGCCGTCGTGCAGGGGGCTGTTGGGCCAGAACAGACTGATCAGCAATTCCTTGGAGATGACGGCGTCCAGACGCACGGCCCGCTGGCTGACATCCTCCAGGGGCACATGGCGTTCAATGACCATGAGCGCGCCGATCCGACGCTGGGCCATGTACTGGGCGGCCTCACAGATGGCCGCGATGCTGGATTCGTCATGCTGCTTGCGGCGCAGAAAAGGCAGCGAGATGCGTCTGGCGCCAATGGTGGTCAGGGCCTGGCGGATGTCGCGCTGAAAAACGATGACCACCAGCAAAAAGATCGAACCGAGCACATACTCCAGCAGCCAGTTCAGCGTGACCAAGCCCAGAGCCCTGGAAACAAAATAGGAGGCGATGATGATGATCAGGCCGTATATGGCCGTAACGGCGCGTGTGCGCCTGACCAGGGCTATGATATTGTAAAAGAGCAGGGTGACCAGCGCCACATCCAGAATGTCGCGCCAGCTGAAGCTGAAGTTTGTTAAAAAATACAGGTCCATGAATCTTTCCGATCCGGTTTGCCGAGTATTGCGCC
>JAJDJN010000200.1 GCA_030267245.1 Desulfovibrio sp. OttesenSCG-928-A18 | reverse complement strand
GCGCCGCCATGGAGCCCGGCCACTGGACCTGCTCCTCCCTGGCGCCGGAGGGGAGCCTGATCCCCCGCGCCAGCCCGGTGGCGCGCATGGAGGGCAGCGCCCGCATACTGCTGCGCGCCGAACGGGTCATCCTGAATTTTATCACCCATCTTTCTGGCGTGGCCAATCTCGTGCGCCGCTACGTCAAGGCCCTTGAAGGCAGTGCAACGCGCCTTCTGGATACGCGCAAGACCCTGCCCGGATTGCGCTATCCGGAAAAATACGCCGTGCTCGTGGGCGGCGGCTGCAACCACCGCAAGGACCTGGGCGAACTGCTCATGCTCAAGGACAACCACATTGATGCGGCCGGGGGCATAGCCCCGGCTGTGCAGCGCCTGCGCGCGGCCTATGGCGACAGCCTGCCCATAGAGGTGGAGTGCCGGACCATCGACGAGGTGCGCGCCGCGGTCTCATGCGCCGTGGAACGCATAATGCTGGACAATATGACGCCTGTGGCGCAAAAAGACGCCGGGGGCCGCGTAATCTTCGACCCCGCCGGCCAGGACGCGCTGCTGCGGGCGCTGGCCCTTGTCCCTCCCTCCATCGAGGTGGAAATAAGCGGCGGCGTGAACCTGGAAAATATCGGCGCCTTGGCCCGGCTGCCCTCGCAGCGGCAGCCCGATTTCATTTCCGTCGGCAGGCTGACGCATTCCGCGCCGGCGGCCGACTTCAGCATGCGGATCTCCAGGGCGCAGGACAAGGCTCCCTGAGCCAGCCGGACGGCCTTGGCAACCGGAAAACCCGGAACAACAGGATAACACAGGAATGCCAGACAGCCCTTTTGACTCCATAGAAGCCCTGCGCGCGTCCCTGGGCGCCTCCCTCTGCATAGTCGGCCACCATTACCAGACAGAGGAGGTCATCAGACACACCGATATCCGGGGCGATTCCCTGGAACTGGCCCGCCGGGTGGCCGAGGTCACGGCGGAACATATAGTGTTCTGCGGCGTGTACTTTATGGGTGAATCGGCCGCCCTGCTCGCCCGCCCGGGCCAGAAGGTGCACCTGCCGGCGCCGGCGGCCGAATGCAGCATGGCCCTGATGAGCTCGGCCCCGGAACTGGAACGGGTCATGAACAGACTCTGCCACAGCGGCCGCAAGGTCATCCCCCTGGCTTACGTCAACTCCACCCTGGCCGTGAAGGCCGTTGTCGGCCGTTACGGCGGCGCCGTGTGCACCTCGGCCAACGCCCGGCGCATGCTGGAATGGGCCTTTGCCCAGGGCGACGCAGTGCTCTTTCTGCCGGACATGAACCTGGGCCGGAACAGCGCCCGGGCCATGGGCCTTACGGAACTGGACCAGTACATCGTCGACCTTGACGCCTTTGCCCCGGCCGGAAGGCCGGAGGCGGACGATGCCGCGCCCTCGGCGGCGGACAGGGCCCGGCTGCTGCTCTGGCCCGGCTACTGCTCCATCCATACGGATTTCACCCCGGCCATGGTCAGCGACATGCGGACCCGCCATCCGGGCGCGAAAATCATCGTGCACCCGGAGTGCACGCCGGAAGTGACCCGGGCCGCCGACGGGGCCGGGTCCACCTCCTTTCTCATCGATTATGCCGCCAAAGCTCCTGACGGCGCCACCCTGATCATCGGCACCGAAGTAAATCTGGTCCGGCGCCTGGCCGGGATGCACAAACACAGGCTGCGCATTCTGCCCCTTGCCGAAAGCGCCTGCGAATACATGGCCGAGATCACCGAGCTCCGCCTGCTGGCGCTGCTTGAAGGCATAGCCCGGGGCGACAGCGGCCTGTGCGTGCGTGTGGCTGAAGAACTCAAGGCCCCGGCCAGGGCCTCCCTGGAACGCATGCTGCGCGCCTGCGCCTGAACACGAGAAACCGTATGCCCCACAACCGTTTTCATAGCCCCGTGCTTGTCATCGGCTCCGGCCTTGCCGGCTGCATTGCCGCCCTCTGCCTGGCGGACCGGCAAATTCCCGTAACCCTGCTTTCGGCCGCCCGTGACGTGCAGAACAGCAACTCCTGGCTCGCCCAGGGGGGCATCATCTACAAATCGGGAAAAAGCGGCGATACCGCCGCCCTGGAAGTGGACATCGTAAAGGCCGGGCGCAATCTCAATCTGCTGGACGCCGTGAGCTTTCTCGCCGAAGAAGGCCCCAAGGCCGTGGAAGAACTGCTCGTCCAGCGCCTGACCGTGCCCTTTGACCGCCAGGGCAAGGCCCGGCCGGCAATGCCGGAAGAAGGCCCCCTGCCCCCGCTACCGGAGCAGGTGACGCGCGCCAAGGCCGTGGAACCCGTCGCCGGCGCGGCGCAAACAGACGGCGTGGCCCCGGGGGAGGATGACGCCCGGAAGCACGCCGCCGCTTCTGAATCCGCGCCCTGGGATCTCACGCGCGAGGGCGGGCATTCGGCCAACCGCATCCTGCACTGCGCCGACCACACGGGGCGCAGCATCATGGAGCAGCTTGTGCGGGCCGTGGAGGAACACCCCGGCATCAGTTTTCTCAAGGGCCGCACCGCGGTGGACCTGCTCACCTCCCATCACCACACCAGCCGCCTCACCTACCGTTACCAGTTGGAGAACCAGTGTTGCGGGGCCTATGTGTTCAACGAGGAAAGCGGCGAAGTGGAGACCATGCTGGCCGACGTCACCGTGCTTGCCACGGGCGGAGCCGGGCAGGTCTATCTGCACAGCAGCAACTCCCAGACCGCCATCGGCTCGGGCATCACCATGGCCAGCCGGGCTCTGGTGCGGCTGGTGAACATGGAGTACATGCAGTTTCACCCCACAACCCTGTTTCATACCGAGCCGCGCCGGGTGCTGATCACCGAAGCCCTGCGCGGAGAAGGCGCGCGCCTGGTCAATGCTGCGGGCGAGCGCTTTATGAGCGGCCGGCACCCGGACGGGGATCTGGCCCCACGGGATATCGTCGCCCGCTGCATTGTGGATGAATTGCTCCGCACGGGCGAGCCCTGCGTGTTTCTTGACGTGAGCACCGTGCCTTTTGATCTTGAAGAACGTTTTCCCACAGTGCTGTACAGTTGTCTGGAACGCGGCATTGACATCCGCCGCCAGCCCATACCGGTGGTGCCGGCGGCGCATTATTTTTGCGGCGGCATTCTGGTGGACCGGCAGGGCAAGACCAGCCTGTCGCGGCTCTATGCCGTGGGCGAGTGCTCCTGCACCGGCGTGCACGGCGCCAACCGCCTTGCCAGCACCTCGCTGCTGGAGGCCCTGCTCTGGGGCAAATCAGCGGCCGAGGACATCGCCTCGCGCATGCGCGAGGGCCTGCCCGCCCATGCGCGTCTGCACGAAGATATCCAGGACTGGCACCCCCTGGGCGACGAGCACAACGACGACCCCGCCCTTATCGCGCAGGACTGGGCCACGATCCGCAACACCATGTGGAATTACGTGGGCATAACCCGCACCGGATCCAGGCTGTCCAGGGCCTTTGAAGACCTGCGCGATCTGTCGCGCCATATTCATACTTTTTATCGCAGCACCCCCCTGTCCCGTCCGATCATCGATCTGTTCCACGGCTGCCAGACCGCCTACCTGATTACCCAGGCCGCCCTGCGCAACACCAGGGACATCGGCTGCCATCACAGGATCTGACCATGGACGGGAAAACACGGCTTTCCTTCGCATGCTTCGGGCTCTGCCGCTTTTTACTGCCGGTGCTGCTGGCCTTTTGCTGTTGCGCCTGCGCCAGCTCACGCCCGGAGCCGGGGGCGCAGCCGCGCCCGGCGCAATGGGCGCAGCCGGTGCAAGCTCCGGGGGCCGACAACCTTTATCAGGTGGACCGGGGGCTTTACCGCGCCGCGCAGCCCAACGCCAGGGGCATGCGCGCCCTTGAGGAACACGGCATCCGCACGCTGCTCAATCTGCGCAGTACAGACAGCGACCCGCCCCTGGCCAGGGGCACGGGGCTGAGCCTGCGCCATCTGCCCTTCAAGGCCCATTCCATTGCCAACGAGGACAATGCCGTGCTGATCCTGCAGGCCATCAGGGACGCGCAAAAGCCCCTGCTTGTGCACTGCACCCACGGAGCCGACCGCACGGGCTTTGCCATTGCCATGTACCGCATGGTGGAGCAGGGCTGGAGCCGGGAAGAGGCGCTGCGTGAAATGGTCCAGGGCGATTTTGGCTTCCATGCAATGTTCAGCAGCATTCCCGCATACATAAGACAGGCGGACCTGGAATCCATCCGCTCCCGCCTGCGCTGAGGCCG